>WFMU01000252.1 GCA_015488935.1 Flavobacteriaceae bacterium
ATATAATTGGTATTTGTCAAATTTAGTAGCTTTTCTTAGGATAAACCTTTTTGTTAAAATTAATCTCCAAAAATGGCTAGATGAACCATTTCTAAAAAAGAAAAAACCTCCAAACATTGGACAAGGGGTTCTTTTTGATTTTTATTGATTTTTTAACGGTAATTGTAGTCAAATCAGTACTTTTGAATTGCCCTAAAATTTATTTAGGACAGGATTGATTCTGAATGTAAAAAAACAATTACTTTTGTAGGTATGTATTATTATTTTATTATTGGATTACAAGGTTTTTGCATTTATCATGCTATTGTTAATAAGAGCGATCGTTATTGGATTTTTGTAATCTTTTTTGTGCCTTTTTTAGGCTCTTTAATTTATTTAATTACACAAGTATTGAACAAAAGTGATGTTGAAAAAGTACAAGGGAATTTAACAGCGATAATCAATCCAACCAAAAAAGTAAAAGAATTATACAAAAAACTAGAATTTTCGGACACTTTTCAGAATAAAGTAAACCTTGCTGATGCTTATTTTGAAATTAAGGACTACAATAGTGCAATTTCGTATTATGAAGAAGCTAAAGACACTCTTTTCTCTACGGATTTTTATGTAACTTCACAGCTCATGGAAGCTTATTTTTATCTCAAAAAATATAAAAAAGTAATTGCGTGTTATGAAGAATTACGTACTGGAAAAGAAAAAATAAAAGCAAAAAATCAATTGCAGTACGGTCTTGCATTAGATAAATTAGGCAAGGAATCTTTAGCAGAAGAAGAATTAAAAAAGGTGAATATTAGTTTTTCTAATTACGAAGAGCGATTATCTTTTGCAGAATTTTTAATGGATAAAAATAGAAATGAAGAAGCAAAAAATATCCTTAAAGAAATTCTTGAAGAATCTAAACATTTCACTAAAGATAATAGCAGAATTTATAGAGAAACAATACGTCTTGTAAAATCCTATTTAAAAGGAATGTAAATTTCAATAACCTTTGTAATATTAGAATGTTTTACAAAGGTTATTGAATTTTTGTTTCCACTAGATTTAAGTTTTTCTATTATGCTAATGTCAAATATAGATTAATAATTAACAGACCAAATAGAATAGCTGTTTGGAGGACTTTGGATTTTTACCCATCCGCCGCCTTGAGTTGTTGGAAACCATCCAGAATGTCCTGTAAAATCTTTTATTTGTACGTTATACCAATTGGTAGGTACCCATCTTTCTTTCCATGAATTGGAATTGTTTAAATAAACAATAAGCCCTGGTTCTCCATTATAACCATTTCTTCTTGCAATATATTCATCTGTATCTGTGTATAATATAGATGTTGTACCTGTAGCTTTTTGGTTGTGTATCCAAATTAGGTTATTAAGACTAGTTTTATCTAACCAAACTTCGTAATCTTTATAAAATATAGTAGGATAACCTTCGTGCGTAAGTATGTATGCATAAGCAAGCATTTTTTTATAAATTATGTTTGTATCGTGATTAGAAACAAAAGTTACTGCCTTAAACGGGTTTCTTTTCCACATCATATCATCATTCAATTTATTTAAATTATTACTATCAAACGCATCGTGCATTTTATAATAACATGCAAAATCAAACACACTACTATTTGCATTATTAGCCCAATATTCTAAGGTGTTTACATTAGAATCCCAGTATTCGCCAACAGAGAATCCACCAATATGAGCATTCCAAGCATTTATAACCCAAGGGGCAAATCCTTTTACATAGTCAAATCGCCAACCATCAAACTTCATGGTATTTTTATAATATTTTCCTACACCATCAGCTCTATTCCAAAGCCAATCTTGTACATAGGAATTATCGTGACATAAATCTGGATAGCCACCAAAGGCACCAGAATCGTTATGGTGTATTCCGTTTGGATGGAAATCGTGTTGTGATCTTAAAAATTTACCTGAAGCCACACCGCTAAAATCTGTCCAAGTTTGCCCTCCTGTATAAACGTTATTTTCTAATTGTCCTCCGCTATTATGATTTAAAACCATATCTGCAAATACTTTTATATTTTGTTGGTGTGCTTTTGTTATTAAGCTCACTAGTTCTGTTTTTGATCCAAAACGAGTTTCTACAGTTCCGTTTTGATTGTAATTTCCAAAATCGAAATAATCGGTTGGGTCATAACCCATAGAAAATGGACCATTTTGTGCTTTTGAAGCTGGTGGTAACCAAATAGCATCAATACCTGCATTAGACCAAGATGTTACTTTTGATTTTATGGTATTCCACCAAATACCACCAGCAGGTACATCCCAATAGAATGCTTGCATCATAACACCACCTCCTGGACCAGCGTTGAATGATTTTGGTATTGAAGCACTCGTACCACTATCAAAAGGTTTTCCGTTGTGGTTTGTTACTTGAATAATTGCGTTTTCTTCTGCAGATTCGATGAAATCATCTTCTGTAGTTTGACAAGAAAAAACTAATAATAAAAATGATAAAATTATCCCTTGTATTTTTGTCATAATAATAAGTTATTGGTTAATAATTATATTTGATTTTTGTATGAATCAAACAACTTGTTTTTAAAGTTACTTATTATTTTTTTAAATAAAAATTACGAAATCGTTTTCGTGTTTAGAATAGTATAGAATTGTTAATATCTTATCTTAAAAAGAACAAAAACATGTATATTTATAATTGATAAATAGTTC
>WFMU01000253.1 GCA_015488935.1 Flavobacteriaceae bacterium
CCAATATCCTTTGGAATTATCTATACTATTTGACGCAATAATTTTATCAAATACTTTGTGAGCTTCTTTATATTCTTGCAACTTAAAATACGATGCTCCTAGATATAATAATTTATTTACTTCTTGTGTTTTATCTTTTGGAATGTGCGCAATAACGTCTTTATATTTATGTGCTCTATACAATATTTCTATTTTTGAAGCTTCCTTATTAGTATCGGATTTCTCTATTAATGATGGAAATGTTTCCCAATTTGCATAGTCATTATAATAGGTATCCATAGTATCATTACCAAAATTATTTTTTAATATAAAAAATACAATTAGCAATGCTGCTACAGAGCTTGTAGCAATGTACAGATAGCGCATAAACCCATTTTTTCTTTGTTTTTCTATTTGATATTCATCATTAACTGCTTTTAAATTATTAGCAATATTTTTATATACATCACTTTCTAATAACCGATCCATTTCTTTTTTTTCATCGGTATTATCAGCAACAAAACGTTCTTGTTTTTTTCCTAATACGACATCTACCGAATCGTATAATGCCATAAGCTCTTTTAACGCTGCATCTGTTTTTAAGCGTTCTTCAAATAAAATAATTTCCTTTTCAGGCATTTTATGCTGTAGGTATGCTTCAATCTCTTCAAATATTTTTTCTGTACTATTACTCATTTTGTTAGTTTTTTATATCTAGAGTCTGCTTTAATAAGTTTTATTAATTGTGCTTTACACTTAAACACACGCTGTCGTACGGTATTAATTGTACTATACGATAGTTCTTCCATAATCTCTGCATAAGTCATTTCAGAAAAATAACTTCCCAATACTTTTTTACAGTTATCCGATAACATCTGAAATTTATCGGTATAAAACTCCAAGCGTTGTTGTGCTAAAACAAATTGACTTAAATCAACTCTTTCTTCTTTAAGTATAGCAAAGTCACTTTTTATTACCTTTCTACCTCTTATGGCTGTATTCCATCGGTTTCTACAGATACCAAACAAATAACTTTCAAAGGATTTAATTTCTAGTTTTTTTGATTTATGCTTAATAATTAAATACATTAAAGCATCTTGAAAAACATCTTGTGCATCTTTTTCACTACCGCTATTATGTACAATATAAGATTCTATCTTTGGATAAAATTTCCTATAGATGATTCTAATAATCTTGTTATTATTTTCTATTAAAGCATTTAAAAATACTTCGCTTTGCTCCATTTTTCTTTTCTTTTTTTTATTTTAGGGTAATATAATTATTCTTTTTGTACTATAAAGTAATTAAACCTTTAAAAATAAATAATGATGAAATATACTAAAATACTTGCATTGCTTACAACATTTTTCCTTCTTTTTTCTTGTATGGATGAGAATGAAATTTCTAATACTTATGAAAAATCTACATTGGTAAATCAAAACCAAAACCATCCATTAAATATTCCTGTCTATGCCAATGACCAATTAATTGTACAATACCAGCAAGGTGTTAGTGCTTTACAAAAAATGCGTTTACGGAATTCTTTTGAAGTAATGAACTACAAAATTTGCGAAAATTGCGATGGATTAATTGAAAAATGGTTTTTTAGTCCTGACGTGAATTTAGAACATAAAAAAGCATCTATTAAAGGTGATGAAGGCGCAGAGCCAGAAGGTATTATTAATGTTGATAATGAGTTTACTTTTAGATTTGAAAGAGAAAGTAATCAATCACACACAGGGAGCCAATTTCCTAGTTACGATAATAAGATTGCTCATAATAATGGTATCGTAATCGCGGTTTTTGATTCTGGTATTAACTACAATTTTTCGGGATTTACCAATCCTTTTTTATACGATGCCAACAGATCTCCTCAATATTATCCTTCAAATTCTGGATGGAATTTTGTATCTCACAACAGCAATTTTTACGATGATTATTACATTCAGCATGGTACTAAAGTGAGTTATATTATTAACAAAACTTTAGATTCTCTTAATATACCTCATCAAATCCTTCCTGTTAAAGTTAGTGGAGCAAACGGCAAGGCTTCTTATTTTGATATTCTTTGTGGCATGTGTTTTATAGACCAAAAAGCAGATATTGCACAAATGAGTTTAGGTTGGTATAGTAATAGTAATGCGCCAATAAATACTATTTTTATTAATAAATTAAAAGAATATAGCAACCAAATACTTTTTGTAACTTCTGCTGGAAATAATAATTCTAATAATGATGATATTTTACATTATCCATCTTCGTATCCACAAACAAATTTACTTGCAATTGCAGCCGCAAATAAATCGTTAACCAAATTTGCTTCTTTTTCTAATTTTGGCGATAATAGTGTTGATTTTTTAGCACCTGGTGAAAATATTTTTTTCGATAGTTCTACTCGAATTTCTGGCACTTCGTATGCTGCACCTTATGTTTCTGCTATTGCAGCCAAAATAATGTATCAAAATGGAAATGTTCCTCCCGACCAAATTGAAAATTTTTTAATTAATTATGGTACACCATTACCTACTTTAACTGGATTGAAAAATACAAAATATAACCTTTTAATAAATTAGTTTATCTTTATAGTTCATTCTATAATCAGATAAATTTAATGATACTAAAGGGAACTGTCATTTTTATTTTTTTATTTTCAACTTTTGGCGTTGCACAGTCAAACCAATTTATTGTTGACTCTATTTATAATACAAAGTTAAATAATGCTGAAAAATTACATCAATTAATTTTTCAGCTTAATAAATACGATACGGTAAATCCTTCTGAGAATGTTGGTTACCTTTATCATAAAATAGGATTGCTCTACTACAAAGAAAAAAAATATAAACAAGCCATTACTTTTACAAAAAAAGCAGTTTTACATCGAAGTTTAATAAAAAGTATTGATACTTTAAAACTACATCGAAGTTTGTATAACATTTCTATGTATTATAAAAAATTACATCTTTTAGATAGCTGCAAAGTTTATTTAACTAAAATTACAAACAATCAAAATGCCGATAAATATACTATTAATGCCTATTATGGTTTGTCAGATATGGCAACAGACAATGGTGATTTTTTTATGGCTTTTAATTATTTAAAAAAATTATTTTCTTTAATAAACCCAAACGATAATAATGCGCTAATCAAATACCATCAAACCTGTATTTATATATATACTGAAATGGGCGATTTTGCATCGAACAATATGGCAATTTTATACCATAAAAAGGAAGTTGAAAAACTTATACCTAAAAAAATAGACAATAATTTCGCATCGATGTATAATAATATTGCAAATTATTACGATGGTATAGGCAAATCTGATGAGGCGATTTTATATTATAAAAAGGCATTAAAATATTATCTGAATAAAAAAGATACTACGCAAGTTGGAAATATTTATAATAATATTGGTGCTACATTTGCTGCTAATAAAGCGTTTAAAAAAGCAAGTTTTTTTTTCAATAAAGGAATACAAGCTACAAATGACAAAACGGTACTTGCTAGAATTTACGACAATCAGGGTTATTATTTGCAAACTAAAAATGCTATTGATAAAACTGTTTTTTACAAAAAAGCAATTCAGTGTTTTACCAAAAAAGATGCTTTTCATATTTCTAATGCATCCGAGCTTATTGCGCTAAAAAATCCATCAGACAAAAAAGATGTTTTAGGATATTTACTGGATTTGACAAATAGTTGGGTTACTATTTATGAAGAAAATGGCAATACCGATTTTTTAATTAAAGCAAAAAAAGGAATTTTAATAATTGACAAATTAGTTTCTTCTATAAGACTTAAAAGTGCAGCAGAAAAGTCGAAACTTTTTTGGATAAAAAAAGGAGTAAACACCTATATGCTTGGCGTTAAAATATGCTATTTACTTAATGATATAGGAACTGCTTTTTATTTCATGGAAAAAAATAAATCGCTCTTATTATTAGAAAATATTAGTGCAAGTACCATAACAAAAAGTAAGTCTTTACAAATAGCTTCCTTTAAAAAAAGTGTAAAAAAATGGATTACTCCTTCTGCTTGTTTTGTGGAATTCATTTTAAATAAAAAAGATGGCTATGGTATTTTTTGTAGCAATGAAAAAAAGTTTTTTTATAGAATTAAAAATATAGATATGCTTCTAAAAAATGTACAATCGCTTAAATTAAGTTGTACCAAACCTTTTAATTCTAGAATAGACTTCACTTCTTATGCAACTACATCTAAGCAAGTCTTTAATACACTTTTTCCTTTTAAAAATGCCTTTGATTTAATTTCAAATAAGAAACTTTTTATTATCCCAGATTTTAAACTTCAGAATTTAGCTTTTGAAACTCTAGTTCCAAATACAAATACAGTAGATAACTATCTTATTTATCATACCGAAATCTCTTATTTACAATCTATTTCTGTTTTAAATCAAATTCTTAACAAAAAACGCAATACTACCAAAGATTTACTGAATATTGCTCCAATAAATTTTCAGGATAGTACTTTAATTTCTATTCCGCAAACTAAAAAAAACGCACTTCCTAATCCATTTTCTATAACTTCATTACATTATGCTAAAGCGAATAAAAATGCATTTATTAATGCCATAAACAAATATAAAATTATCCATATTAACACACATGCTGGTATTGATACTAAAAATAATAAACCTTGGATTGCTTTTTGGGATAAAAAACTATTCTTACAGGAATTAGATAAAATTCCTAATCAGGCTGATTTAATTATTTTAGATGCTTGTAATAGTGCTAGTGGGAATCTTGCTGTTGGCGAAGGTATTTTAAGCCTTTCGAGAGGTTTTTTTCTTACTGGCACTAAAAGTGTCATTGCTTCTTTATGGAACGCCAATTTAAATAGTACCAATTTAATTTTAGCATCTTTTTATAGTGAATTGTCTAAAAACAATTCAAAATCAAAAGCATTACACCATGCTAAACTTCACTACTTAAAAAATGCACAATTATCTGAAAAATCACCTTACTACTGGGCTTCTATGATTTTAACTGGCGATTCGGATACTATTCGTTTTCAGAAAAGAACTTCTCCTTTTTACTTTTTATTCTTATTGTTATTTCCAATTGGTTATCTATTACTTAAAAAATAATTTACAACGATGTTAATAAGTAAAACTGTTTTATATTTCTTACGCCATATATCTTATGTCTAGAAACAAAGCGGTTATATATTCTGCCAGACAACAATTATTAATTGACGGTAAAATATATCAAAATAAAAAAGTCTATAAGCCGGATTCTGTATTGTGCCTAAACACAACCCTTATCATTTATCTGCGTTAGTTATTACTAACTAACTTTAGCTGTTCACCCCTTGAAGACTTGAGCGAGCAC
>WFMU01000254.1 GCA_015488935.1 Flavobacteriaceae bacterium
AAATTATCATATTCATCATTGCAGTAATGTTTGGTATATTATTGTATTGGAGAGAGTCCAAAAATAACTATTTGTACCGTTTGGCAAATAAATTAACACATACCAAAGAATTGCAAATGAAAAAAACAGATAGAAAAGGTTTTTTACACCAACAACCATTTTTAATGCGATTGGTATATGTGGTACTCTCCTTCTTAATAGGATTTTTAATCCTTAACTTTTTAACACCAATAAATATATACAGTCCAAAATACTTTGCAACGACCATTGTAGGAACATTGGTAGGAACCTATTTTGCATCGCTAATCGTTATGGCAAACGATACTATCGAAGATAGTAATCAACTGCTAGATGATACTTTAGAAAAAGGAAAAGGACTTATTAAAGAAATTACAGAAGATGCAAAAGAAACTGCAAAAAGTATAAAAGAAAATATTGAAGATAAATTTGATAAAAACGAAAAGAAGATAGAAACCAAAGAAACAAAAAAACTAGAGGAGAAAGACGAAACTTCTAAAAAGAGTGGAAGAGATAGATTGAAAGAAAAAGGTTTGTTGTAGGTTTGTGATGAGTTTTGAATGTTTTTGAGAGTAGAGAAGGGAGAAGATATTGAAATAGAAAGCATAAAATAAATAATACAAGAAAGTAAATGCAAATACCAGATAAAGACATAAAATTTCCATTAGAAAACTACAAAAAGTTATGTTTTTTAAAAAATATAATTACCAATCCAAATATCCAAGTTGGTGATTATACTTACTACGATGATTTTGAAAATGTTGCTAATTTTGAAAAAAATGTAAAATACCATTTCAATTTTATAGGCGATAAACTAATCATTGGTAAATTTTGTATGATAGCATCTAACGTCACTTTTTTTATGAATGGAGCAAATCATTTAACGGAAGCAATATCTAGTTATCCATTTGCCATATTTGGAAAAGATTGGAAAAATGCAATGGACGGAAAAGAGTATCCTACAAAAGGAAATACCATAATTGGAAATGATGTATGGGTAGGATACAATGCCACCATAATGCCAGGAGTAAAAATAGGAGATGGCGCAATAATAGCAGCAAATGCTAACGTAGTAAAAGATGTAGAACCATATAGTATCGTAGGAGGAAATCCTGCAAAAGAATTAAAAAAACGATTTTCAGATAAAAAAATAAAAACACTATTAGAAATAAAATGGTGGAATTGGAGTATAGAAAAAATAACAAAAAGCGTACATTTGCTTACAGGAAATAATGTAGCAGAACTAAAATAAAAACCATACCATGTTAAAGAGAATTTGGAACAGAAGCACAAAAAGCAAAATAGGACTAATCTTATTTTTCTTTATCGTATTTACAATACTATTTGTATTACGAGACGATTTTCAACCATATATATTATTTGTAAGAAAATACATCTTTATAATATTACTTGTATTGCTAGTATTGCTATTTTCCATTCGAAGAATAAGAAAATCCGAAACCAATGGAAGACGCTTTATTACTCTAATACTAATGGTACTATTTTTTGGAATACTATACTTTGTTGGTGCACAAACAGGAATGTACTTCTTTATGCAAAAATATAATGTATATAACGATTTAGATTTAACAGAAATAACCAAATTACCATTATCTCGTAACGAGCGAATACAACCATATAATAATATCCGAACAATGGCGTACGAATCGATTGGTGAAACAGAAGAAATTTCCGATCCACAATTAGTGCGAATTGATGGTAGTAACCAATGGACCATGGTAGTACAACCTGCCAAAGAATATATGTGGCAACGTGTAAACGACGATATTGAAGAAGTTTTTTCGGTACCAAGTACAACCGCATTTCCAAGATTTGCAGGAGAAAATAGAGAAAAAGTAATATTTTCTATTGGCGAATCATTATCCTTTAGTAGAAATACATACAATGCTGTAGTGCAAAAATTTACACCATGGCAGTATTTTAATTTAGAACCAGGCGAAGTGTTTTATATGAAAGACGACCAAAAAAAATGGGTAGAAGTAGTTAGTTTAACCAAATGGAAAGGCTTTTTCTTTCCTTATCCAACTTTTGGAGGAGTTTTAATAATAAAAAGTGGAAAACATACCGTAAAAGACTATTTTGAACGCGTATTATTTGGAAAAGGAACCTATATCAGTCCAGAAAAAATAAAAAACTATCCATTTTTACAAAAACAAAATATACTCTCGCAAAATGTATCCAGATTACGAGCAGAATCCTTAATGTTTTTAGGAGGTTTTACCGATCCATTACCATGGAATATGCATACATCCGTTAAAATACCAGATTTGCCAGACGATCAAAATCAACAACCATTTATTACCGATTTTGATTTTTCGGATGTAGATGCTAAAGGATATACAGGATTATACCATTGGTTTGGACTAGAACCAATAGGAAAAGAACGAACAAGTTTATCCTATTCCGTATTTATTCCAGCAGATGGAAGTAAGCACATGATGTATTATAACCATGCAAATAAAAAAGAAGGATTTGCAGGTGTATCGGCAATGCCATTAAAAGTAATGGAATCTAAAAAAAATTACGATTGGACAGTAAACAAACCAGTAGAATTTAGACCATATATAAAAGATATTGCAGGTAAAAGAAGAATGTTTGTACTCTCTACCATTGCAGCAAAACGCAAAGACTCTCGTCATTTTGATGGTTCTGCAACACCAGACTTAGCATTGGTTGATATGGAATACAGAGATGTAATTTGGGTAGATGTAAAACAACCAGAAGAATGGAATAATACCATTTTTAAACAACTATCTAGTGTATGGAAAAGTAGTGAGAGCAATTCCGAATTTTTTAAAAATTATAGAAAAATAGAAGAAATAAAAGACAATGCACAAAATACCAATGTAGTAATAAAAAACGATACGACCATAACCATTACCTCCAAAAAAGAATTGGATAGTACACAACAATCTGCAAAAGAAAAAATTAAAAAACTAGAAGCAGAATTAGACTCTTTAAAAATTAAAAAATTACAAGCGCAAATAAACTCAATTAAAAAGAAAGTTGTAGATACGGTAAAATAACGAAGTTATGAAAAAAACACTTTCAGTATTAGTATTAAT
>WFMU01000255.1 GCA_015488935.1 Flavobacteriaceae bacterium
GATTTAAACAAAGACAAGGATAATAATTATGGCAAGAATAGCAGGAATAGATATACCAAAAAATAAGAGAGGAGTTATTGCATTAACTTACATTTATGGAGTTGGTAGAAGCAGAGCTAAAGAGATTTTAGCAAATGCAAAAGTTGACGAAAGTATTAAAGTTATGGATTGGACTGACGATCAAATAGCTCATATTCGTGAACAAGTAGGGACATATACTATTGAGGGAGAATTACGCTCAGAAACTCAAATAAACATTAAACGTTTAATGGATATTGGATGTTATAGAGGAATTCGTCACCGTAGTGGATTACCATTAAGAGGACAAAGAACTAAAAACAACTCTAGAACAAGAAAAGGGAAAAGAAAAACTGTTGCAAATAAAAAGAAAGCAACTAAATAATAAGAACTAATTATGGCGAAAGTAAATAAAGCAAAAAAACGTAAAGTTATTGTTGAAGCTATTGGAGAGGCACACATACACGCTTCTTTTAATAATATTATTATTTCTTTGACTAATAAAAAAGGAGATGTAATAGCATGGTCATCTGCAGGAAAACAAGGATTTAGAGGTTCTAAAAAGAACACACCTTATGCTGCACAAACTGCTGCCGAAGATTGCGCTAAAGTAGCACATGAAGCTGGATTACGTAAAGTAAAAGTATATGTTAAAGGTCCAGGAAATGGTAGAGAATCTGCTATTAGAACACTACATAATAATGGTATTGAAGTTACAGAAATTATCGATGTAACCGCAATTCCTCATAATGGATGCAGACCAGCAAAAAGAAGAAGAGTATAATAATAATTTTAATTTAAAGGAATACGATTTTCGAAGGATATTAGCCTTAATTCATAATCCCTTTATAACAATAAAACAAAATGGCAAGATATACAGGACCAAAAACTAAAATTGCTCGTAAATTCGGAGAAGCAATATTTGGAGATGATAAAAATTTCGAAAAAAGAAATTATCCTCCAGGACAACACGGAAATAACAGACGTAGAGGTAAAAAATCGGAATACGCTGTACAACTACAAGAAAAACAAAAAGCAAAATATACTTATGGAATTTTAGAAAGACAATTCCGTAACTTATTTAAAAAAGCATCCGCTACCTCAGGAATTACTGGTGAAATATTATTACAATTATGTGAAGCTAGATTAGATAATGTGGTTTACAGAATGGGAATATCTCCAACTAGAAGTGGTGCACGTCAATTAGTTTCTCACAGACATATTACTGTGAACGGCGAGATTGTAAATATTCCATCCTATTCACTTAAAGAAGGCGATGTAGTTGGCGTAAGAGAAAAATCAAAATCCTTAGTAGCAATTCAAGATTCTTTAGCAAAAAATAGCAAAGTATATGAATGGTTAAACTTTAACCCTGATACGATGACAGGTGCTTTTGTAAAAATACCTGAAAGAATTCAAATACCTGAAAATATTAACGAACAATTTATTGTAGAATTATACTCTAAATAATTAAAGATACTAGTAAAATTTATGGCAATTTTAAATTTTCAAAAACCAGATAAAGTAATATTAATCGATTCAACTGATTTTTCTGGAAGATTCGAGTTCAAACCATTAGAACCAGGATTTGGTTTAACGGTTGGTAACGCCTTACGAAGAGTACTTTTATCTTCTTTAGAAGGATATGCAATCACATCATTAAGAATAGATGGTGTTGAACACGAATTCTCTACAATTAACGGTGTTGTTGAAGATGTTACTGAAATAATATTAAACTTAAAACAAGTACGGTTTAAGAGACAAATAGATGATACAGAAAACGAAACAGTTTCTATATCAATTAAAAATCAAGAGCAATTAACTGCTGGAGATTTTCAAAACTTTATTTCTGGATTTCAAGTATTAAACCCAGACTTAGTAATTTGTAATATGGAAAAATCTGTTAATTTAGATTTAGAAATTACCATCGAAAAAGGAAGAGGTTTTGTATTAGCAGAAGAAAACAAAAAAGTTTCTGCTGCATTAGGAACTATATTTATCGACTCTATTTACACACCGATAAAAAATGTAAAATATGCTGTAGAAAACTTTCGTGTAGAACAAAAAACAGATTACGAAAAATTAGTTTTTGATATCGATACCGATGGCTCTATTACACCACAAGATGCTTTAACTGAAGCTGCAAAAATATTAATACATCACTTTATGTTATTCTCTGATGAAAGAATTACACTTGAAGCAGATGAAATAGCACAAACAGAAACTTATGATGAAGAATCACTTCACATGAGACAGTTATTAAAAACAAGATTAGTGGACTTAGATTTATCTGTTAGAGCATTAAACTGTTTAAAAGCAGCAGAAGTAGATACTCTAGGAGACTTAGTATCATTTAATAAAAATGACTTAATGAAATTCCGTAATTTCGGTAAAAAATCA
>WFMU01000256.1 GCA_015488935.1 Flavobacteriaceae bacterium
GATTTGTTGCATCTACATAATTTGCTAAATACGTATTAGAATTAGATTGGTTTAATAGTATTTTTATTTTTTTTATATCGGTATCTTTAAAAAACGGTAAAATTTCATCAAATAATTCTAGTGATTTTTTATAATTTTTATTTTCTTGATATGCAAATGCTTGGTAGTATTTAATTCTAGTAATAGTTTCTTTATTAAAATTAGAATTATGGGCAAGAAGACTGTCTGCACGAATTATTACATCTGTAGGAGAAGACTTATAATTGTGTTTTAAAAAATCCAATACATTATCTTGTCCAAAACAGGAAAAAGTATAAAAAATTGCAAAAAAAACAAAAAAACTTTTCATAACACAAAGGTAATTTTTTAGCTTTATTATGAGTGAATTATTTAATATTTGAATACAAACATTTTATATGTGCTAGATTCCTTTTGGAATAGAATCAATCAACGTTTTGGTATAAGCTGTTTTTGGATGTGCATAAATAATATCAGCATCGCCTATTTCTTCAATTTTTCCTTTATTCATAACCACCAATTGGTCTGCCATATATTTAACTACAGCCAAATCATGCGAAATAAAAATATACGTAAAATTAAAATCCTTTTTTAAACGGTTTAATAAATTCAATACCTGCGCTTGTACAGACACGTCTAATGCAGAAACCGATTCATCACAAATAATTAGTTTCGGTTGTAATGCAATGGTTCTTGCAATACCAATACGTTGTCGTTGTCCTCCAGAAAATTCGTGTGGATAACGATAATAATGCCCACGCTCTAAACCTACTTTTTCCAATATTTCAAAAACTTTTTCTTTTCGTTCTTTATCCGAAGTAAATAAACCATGGACTTGCATCGGTTCTAAAATAGCTTCGCCAACCAAAATACGTGGATTTAATGACGAAAAAGGATCCTGAAAAATAATTTGTATTTCTTTTCTTAATTTTCTTCGCTCTTTTTTATTTAAGCTGGTAATATCTTTTCCTTGATATAAAACAACACCATTAGTTGCTTTTTCTAAACCCATAATTGTTCTACCAAGCGTTGTTTTTCCACAACCAGATTCCCCAACCAAACCAAGCGTTTCTCCTTCGTATATCTTTAACGAAACATTATCTACTGCTTTTACCACACTCTTTTTCGTCTTAAAATAAGTTTCTAATTCCTTTACTTCTAATAATGGCGGATTGGCATATAATTTCTTATGATTTTCTTCTCGCTCCACACTAGAAATTTCAACGCTTAAACTATCTAGTCTTAAGTCTTGTTTCTTGCTTCTTGTCTCTTGTTTCTTGTCTCTTTCATCTTGATTCTCTAAAGTATAATCCTCAATAGTAGGTAAAACACGCAAACGAACATCCAAACTAGGTTTTGAATTTATTAGTGCCTTAGTATAATTATGGATTGGATTTTTAAAAACTTGTGCTACCAGACCTTGCTCCACAACATTCCCTTTATACATTACCAAAACACGGTCAGCAATTTCGGAAATCAACGCTAAATCATGTGTAATAAAAATAACGCTCATTGCTGTTTCTTGCTGTAATTCTTTTAGTAATAAAATAATTTCTTTTTGTACGGTAACATCCAGTGCCGTTGTTGGCTCATCTGCAATTAGTATTTGTGGTTTACAAGCAATAGCCATAGCAATCATTACACGCTGCTTTTGACCTCCAGATATTTGATGTGGATATTGGCTGTATATCTGTTTCGCTCTTGGTAATTTAACTTGATTAAAAAGTTTAATTACTTCATTTTTAGCTTTTGATTTTGAAATATTTAAATGTCTAGTTAAGATTTCTAAAACTTGAAAACCACAAGTTAAACTAGGATTTAAAGAGCTCATAGGTTCCTGAAAAATCATCGAAATTTTATTGCCTCTAATATTTTCAAATTCTTTTTCAGATAAATCTAATAATGATATATCTTCAAAAGTACCTGTACCAGTAATTTTTGCTTTTTTAGTTGGTAATAATCCTAAAATTGCCAACGAAGTAACCGATTTACCACTACCAGACTCGCCAACAATTCCTAAAATCTCATTTTTATTTAAATCAAAAGAAATATTATGGACCACTTCGTTCACCTCTTCTTTTGAAGGAAACGCAATAGATAGATTTTTTATTTTTAGTATTGGTATCATACCAAACAAAAGTACAATTTTTATATAGATTAAAAATCAATCCTTATTATATTACTCGTAACAACACATCTCTTTTCCTAAAAAATATAGTAATATCACTTCTAAAAATCACTACAAAAAGTAATAATAACCCTAAAACAACTCTTTAAAACACCAAAAATGAAAATTTTAACACTTTAAAATGTTAAAGTTTGTAAGTATTTGTTTTTTTATCGCCTAAGCAAGTAGAAAACAATCAGAGGCCTTTGTAGTTTTTCTTTTTCTAACTTAAATACTAACATTATGAAAAGAACAATTACAATTATTATTGCTATTGCTTTATACAGTATTAGCTTAAACTTACAATCACAAATTGTTATCACAAACAATAATGTGTTTAATACAGCAGATCAAATGCTGCTTGCTAATGAGCTATTTGAAAGCGGCGAACCTTTCGCAGAAGCTTTAGGCTATAATTTGGATAATTTAGACCCAATGATTCCTAATTCGCCAGACCAACTAGCTTATATAACTGGTATTGAAAACTACGAATATTCTAGATATTTATTAAATACACTTAACGGACGTTCGGGAATGGGATTACACATGATGTGGTCGCCAATAATAATGGCAAATGCAGCCATGCAACCAGCTTCTTTTGATGGTATGTTTACTGGAACTCCAAACGGATTCAAAGAAGATGACATGTTAATGAAAATGATTGGAAGTTTTGGCTCTAATGCCAATTTTACACCATTTGCAAATCCATTTCCACAATTTGCAGACTTTGTTAGTGGCGATATAAATTTACCACAAACCGTACAAAGTGACTTTTTAAATAATTTTGCATCTACACGTTGGAACAGATCTTTAATGGATAAAACTTTAAATTTAGGTGCAATGGGTCAATCTGCTTCAAAACAGTACCTTTGGGCACAAGATATGTTAAGTGCTTTTCACGATGGTAACGATGTAGGAATAGTACCTGATGGAACAAATTCACCAGATTTACCAAACAGTCCAAATTTTGATCCAAACAACAATATTTTTTATGGAGGAAACAATATAGATGGCTTTATAGGTCAAATTTTAACAGCAGAATCTGTAAATAAAACAAAATTTATTCTTACACAACTAGCTTACGATGGAACCACACTCGGAAGTGTAGATCCAGCAACTTATAACCCAGCGAATGGTATTAAATACTTTCCAACAAAAATAGCTGTAACCGAAGCAACTGTATTAGCAGGATTACCACCAAAGGCAAATTCGTTTACCGTAACCGACCCAATGAGTAAATTATTTGACCAATATTCGTATCTTTTAGCAACAGTAAGTTATAGAAATATGATGGATCCAAACAATAATAGCGATGCAGCACATTTAGCATATCACGAAGTTTTTGATGGTTTTCCATTTCCAGCAAATATGGCAACAACAGGAACTCCTGGACCCTACGACCTAATGTCTGGAGCAAGTAAAGTCTTGTTTTTAAACATGATGGCAATGCACTATAATACCACCGAAAACACCTTTGTAGATGATTCTTCGTTAAATAGCTCTGGAATGCCTGTAATGGGAACAACAATAAATGCAATAAATGCAGGATACGTTCTTGTTACTCTCGAAAAATTTGCACAAGAATTTGCTGCAACTCCTTTAGGTCCAATGGCTACAAATGCCTTAACTGCACAAGCAAATTATATCCTTGCAAATTTAAAAGATGCAACAGGAGGCTATTACAATAGCTTTACCATAGGAACAGGAGCAGATACAACTACAAAAACACTAGCAGCCAACGCAGCAATAATTAGAGGTTTATACGCAGCATACAATGCAACAAATAATGCTACTTACTTAAACGAAGCAAATACAGCTTATAACTATTTAATAGCAAATTATTACATTCCTACCGAAATGGTTTTTAGAACAGAAGAAGCAAATGATACCGCAACTTATACACCTCGCATTCTTGGAATATTATCAGGCGCAATGAGAGAAGCTAGTTTAACAGGAGGTAAAGCAAATGCAGCAAATACATATAGAGATGCTTTTGATGCAATTTATAATAAAATGATATTATCTGAAGCAGAGGCAACAGGAGAAGATGGAACAGGATCTGATAATGATGGAATACCATACATTGTAGGAGGAACAAAACCTTTTGTTTTTGCAGCAGAAGCAACCTTTAACATTACAACAGCAAGTGTTAATAATGCTAATTTGGGAGTGCAAAAAGTAACTATTTATCCAAATCCAGCTAAATCAAAAATTTCTATAAATCTGGTTATGAATAAAACGGCTAATATTACCATAAATGTAGTAGATGTAAATGGACGTATAATTTATTCGAATACAGAAAATGAATTAACACAAGGAAATAAAAAAATAGATATTCCATTAATAAATATAGAATCTGGAATATATTTTATTAAAATTGCCGCTGAAAATAATTTGGTAGCAACAGAAAAACTAGTAAAGCTATAATAAATAATTAATCTTTTAAAAAGTCTTTTTCTAAATGTTAGAAAAAGACTTTTTTTATGATTTAAAGAATATAATATATTGATTATAAACTTTTTATAAAAATACTTATTTCTTAAAATAAAAAAATAAAAAATGTAAAAAAAAACAGGTTTAACATTATAAAATTTTTTTTTGATAAAAAATTTATTACATTTGAAGCCTCCTCACTTTAGTAATAAACAATTTTATTAATCTTAAATTTTATTCTTATGAAGAAAAATTATGCAAAATTGTTACTTGTTGTAGCAATTTTAATGAGCGGTATTTCTTTTGCTCAAAACAAACAAAAAAAGTTTATCAAATTTGATAAATCAAACAATTACTCTTTACAAAATGCAAAGCAGTTAATTAAAGAAAACCTCCAATTATCCTCCGATGATGAGTTAGTAAAAACAAAAACGGATAGAGATGAATTAGGTTTTACGCATGAAAAATACCAACAATTTATTCAAGGTGTAAAAGTAGAGTTTAGTACTTACACTGTACATGCAAAAAACGGTGTAATTACATCTATGAATGGGGAGTTATTTTCTGCTGGAAAATTAAATACGTCACCATCTATATCTAAACAAACTGCTTTTAATAAAGCAATAACACATGTTGGTGCACAAAAATATATGTGGGAAAATTCTAGGGAAGCTGCTTTTATGAATTATAGCAAACCTCAAGGAGAATTAGTAATTCTTCCAGTAATAAAAGGGGTTACTAAAAAAAGCGCATTAGCTTATAAATTCGATGTTTACGCAACCCAACCTGTAAGTAGAGCTTACATATATATAGATGCTCATACAGGAAAATTCTTATTTAAAAATAATATTATAAAACACGCAGTAGCAAATGCAACTGCAGCAACACGTTATAGCGGAACTAAAACTATTAAAACAGATAGTTTTGGTGGTAGTTATAGATTACGTGATTACTCCAGAGGAAGTGGTATCGAGACCTATAATATGCAAACAGGTACAAGTTATGGAAGCGCTGTTGAATTTACAGATAATGACAACAATTGGACTGCTGCAGAATATAATAATGCTGCAAAAGACAATGCTGCCCTAGATGCACACTATGGTGCGCAAATGACTTATGACTATTGGATGACAAAACATAACAGAAACAGTTACGATGGAAATGGTGCTAAAATAAAAAGTTATGTACACTATAGTAACGCTTATGACAATGCTTATTGGAATGGTAGCGTAATGACCTATGGTGATGGTAGTGGTACTTATTTTGATGCCTTAACATCATTAGACGTTGCTGCTCACGAAATAGGTCATGCTGTAATGTCTAATACTGCTAACTTAACCTATTCTTACGAATCTGGAGCAATGAATGAAGGATTCTCTGATATCTGGGGAGCTTCTGTTGAATATTTTGCTGATCCTAACAAACAAACTTGGTTAATAGGTGAAGATATTGAAAGAAGAGCTGGTCACGCAGCATTACGTTCTATGAGCAACCCTAAATCTGAAGGACAACCAGATACTTACCAAGGAACAAACTGGGCAACTGGTTCTGCCGATAATGGTGGTGTTCATACAAATTCAGGAGTATTAAACTACTGGTATTACCTAATTTCAGTAGGAGGTTCTGGAACCAATGATAATGGAGATTCCTATACAGTAACAGGTATCACAATAGATAAAGCTGCAAAAATTGCTTACAGACTCGAAAGTGTATATTTATCTGCTAGTTCACAATATGCAGATGCTAGAACTGGAGCAATACAAGCAGCAGTAGATTTATATGGATCAGGTTCACAAGAAGAAATATCAGTAACCAATGCATGGCATGCTGTTGGTATTGGTGCAGCTTATGTACAAACATGTGCATTAGGTGCTCCTGCAAATTTTGCCTCTTCATCTATAAATAATAATGGATTTACATTAACATGGAGTGCCGTTTCTGGAGCAGCTTCTTATACGGTTTCTGTTGGAAGTAGTACAACTACAGTTAATGGTACTTCTTATACAGCAACTGGTTTAACTTCTGGAACAGCTTATGCTTGTTCTGTTGCTGCTAATTGTACTTCTGGAGGAAGTGGTTCTACTGCAACAACAAATGTTACAACAACAGGTTCAGCACCACTAAACTATTGTACATCAAAAGGAAATACAGTAACCGACGAATACATTCAAAAAGTACAATTAGGAACCATAAACAATACATCAGGTTCTGGTGGTGGTTATTCTGACCATACTGCAATTTCTACAAACTTAACCAAAGGAGCAGCTGCAACTATAACTATTACACCAAAATGGACTGGAACGGTTTATAGCGAAGGATATTCGGTATGGATTGACTATAACCACGATGGTGACTTTGCAGATGCTGGAGAACAAGTTTGGTCTAAAGCAGCTTCAAAAACAACACCTGTAAGCGGTACTTTTACAGTACCAACAGGAGCAACAACTGGAAATACCAGAATGCGTGTTTCAATGAAATACAACGGAATTCCAACTGCATGTGAAACATTTAGCTACGGAGAAGTAGAAGATTATACTGTAAACTTAGTTGCTGGAGTTGCAGATACAACTGCACCAGTAATTACTTTAACAGGTGCTGCAACAATAAACCTAAATGTTGGTGATACTTATACAGAGCAAGGAGCAACTGCTACAGATAATGTAGATGGTAACATAACTTCTAGTATTGTTATTGGTGGAGACACTGTAAATACTGCTGTAGCTGGAACTTATGTAGTAACTTACAATGTTAGCGATGCTGCTGGTAATGCAGCAACACAAGTAACAAGAACTGTAAATGTAACTGCGGTGGCTGATACAACTGCACCAGTAATTACTTTAACAGGTGCTGCAACAATAAACTTAAATGTTGGTGATACTTATACAGAGCAAGGAGCAACTGCTACAGACAATGTAGATGGTAACATAACTTCTAGTATTGTTATTGGTGGAGACACTGTAAATACTGCTGTGGCTGGAACTTATGTAGTAACTTACAATGTTAGCGATGCTGCAGGTAATGCTGCAACACAAGTAACTAGAACCGTAAATGTAAATACAGTTTCTTCTGGAGGTTGTACTGGTGGAATAGCATCGTACCCATATAACGAAAGTTTCGAAAATACTTTAGGAGCTTGGTCACAAGCAAGTGGAGATGACTTTAACTGGACAGTAAAATCTGGTAGTACACCATCAAGTAATACAGGACCTACTTCTGCTAACGATGGAACTTACTATATCTACATGGAATCTTCATCACCAAATTACTCTACAAAAAGAGCCATTTTAAACTCTCCTTGTTTTGATTTAAGTGGAGAAACACAAGCAACTGTAAGTTTTATGTATCACATGTATGGTGCTTCTACAATGGGAAGTTTAGCTCTTGAAGCAAGTACAGATAACGGAACTACTTGGACTAGCGTTTGGAGTAAATCAGGAAATCAAGGAAATTCTTGGTTAGCAGCTTCTGTAAATTTAGCTTCGTATGTTGGTGCAACAGTTAAATTACGTTTTAACGGTGTTACAGGAACTACTTGGCAAGGGGATATGGCTGTAGATAAATTCAGTATCTCTGGCGGTGGAACAACTGGTGGTTGTGTAGCAACTACGTTAACCATTACTTTTGATGATTATCCAGCTGAAACTAGTTGGGATATTAAAGACAATGGAGGAACAGTAGTAGCATCTGGTGGAACTTATGGTTCACAAGCAAAAAGATCTACATTAACAGTACCTAATTGTTTACCTGCAGGATGTTATACTTTTACAATGAAAGATTCGTATGGCGATGGTATGTGCTGTAGCTACGGAAATGGTTCGTTCTCTTTAAAACAAGATAGTAACGGTAGTGTATTGGCTTCTGGAGGCTCTTTTACAAGCTCTTCGGCAACTAACTTCTGTGTAACAGCTGCAATTACTGCCTTTACTAATAACAACGCAAGTAATAATCAAACTCTTGCTGAAGAAGTTACCTTATATCCTAATCCAGCAACAAATAATATTACTATTGGATTAAGAGATAAAAAAATGAATCAATATACCATATCTAATATGATGGGACAAGTTGTTTCTAAAGGAAAAGTAGCAGAGAAAAATATAAACATCGCTAATCTTAAAGAAGGTGTTTATTTTATTGAATTCTCTAGCAATAAAAAACGAATTGTAAAACGTTTTATTAAAAAATAATTACTTCGTAATTTATTATTTAAAACCCAAGCAAATTGCTTGGGTTTTTTTATTTAATTTGCAGTCCAATTAAAAACAAAAAATGAATTACCTATCTGTAGAAAATATATCCAAATCTTACGGCGAACGCTTTTTATTTAAAAATATCTCTTTTGGTATAAATGCTGGACAAAAAATTGCTTTTATTGCTAAAAATGGAACTGGAAAAACTTCCATGCTAAATATTATTGCAGGTAAAGAAAGCACCGATTCTGGACAAGTTGTTTCTCGTAAAGGACTAAACATTGTTTATTTAGAACAAAAAGATACCCTTAATCCCAATTTTACTATTGATGATGCTGTTTTTAACTCCGACAATCCAATGCTTAAAATTGTTGCAGCTTACGAACATGCATTAAAAAATATGGAAGATGCAGCTGCTTATCAAAAAGCATTTGATGCCATGGAACAACACCAAGCATGGGATTTTGATACACAATACAAACAAATTCTTTCTAAATTAAAATTTGACAATCACGATATAAAAATTAGCACACTTTCTGGTGGACAAAAAAAACGCCTTTCTTTAGCAATTGCACTAATTAACAAACCAGATTTATTAATCTTAGACGAACCAACCAATCACCTAGATTTAGAAATGATTGAATGGTTAGAATCGTATTTCAAAAAAGAAAATATTACCCTTTTTATGGTTACACACGACCGTTACTTTTTAGAACGTGTTTGTAATGAAATTATGGAATTAGATGAAAGAAAAATGTACAAATACAAAGGAAACTATTCCTATTATCTACAAAAAAAAGAAGAACGTTTAGAACTGGAAAAAGTAACCTTAGGTAAAGCAAAATCGTTATTTAAAAAGGAATTGGATTGGATGCGCCGTCAGCCAAAAGCAAGAACTACCAAATCTAAATCTCGTATCGATGATTTTTACGAAATTAAAGAACGTGCATCACAAAGAAGAAACAACCATAAAATTCAACTAGAAATTAATATGGAACGTATGGGTTCTAAAATTTTAGAACTACATAAAATTTCAAAATCGTTTGATAAAATAAAAATATTAAACCAATTCGAATATGTTTTTAAACGTGGCGAACGTGTTGGTATTATTGGTAAAAATGGAACTGGTAAATCTACTTTTTTGCATATTATTACCAAAGAAATGGAACCTGATGCTGGTAAAGTTGTTATTGGTGATACCATTAAATACGGTTATTACCGCCAAAGTGGAATTGTGGTTAAAGAAGGACAAAAAGTAATTGAAGTAATTAAAGAATTTGGAGATTATATTCCTTTAAAAAGTGGACAAAAACTATCGGCTGGTAACTTGTTAGAACGTTTTTTATTTGACCGTAAAAAACAATACGATTTTGTAGAAAAACTCTCTGGTGGCGAGTTAAAACGTTTATTTTTATGTAC
>WFMU01000257.1 GCA_015488935.1 Flavobacteriaceae bacterium
AAATCTTCTCGAACGAATTGGCAAGTTAAAAACTTACCTCGAAATAGACAAAAAATTAATAACTATTTCTAATGAAGAAGAAAAAGCATCTAATCCAGATTTTTGGAATGACCCAAAAAAAGCAGAAATTTTAATGCGTTCACTTAGAAGTACCAAAAAATGGGTTACAGATTATAATCAAGTGAAAGCAGATGCCGAAGATGTACAAGTATTGTATGAATTTTATAAAGAAGGTGAGGCTAATGAAGAAGATGTAATTCAACAATTTAACAAAACATTGGCGCTTTTAGAAAGTTTAGAATTTAAAAATATGCTTTCGGAAGAAGGCGATAATCTAAGTGCAGTATTACAAATTACCGCAGGTGCTGGTGGTACCGAAAGTTGCGATTGGGCACAAATGCTCATGCGTATGTACATGATGTGGAGCGATAAACAAGGCTATAAAATTAAAGAACTTAACTACCAAGCAGGAGATAGTGCAGGTATTAAAACAGTAACTTTAGAAATTGAAGGAGAATATGCTTTTGGTTACCTTAAAGGAGAAAATGGTGTACATCGTTTGGTACGTATTTCTCCATTTGATAGTAATGCAAAAAGACATACTTCATTTGCCTCTGTATATGTGTATCCGTTGGTAGATGATACGATTGCAATTGAAATTAATCCAGCCGATATTTCGTGGGATTTTGCGCGTTCTGGTGGTGCAGGTGGACAAAATGTAAACAAAGTAGAAACCAAAGCCATTCTTAGACATAAACCAACTGGCATAATGATTGCAAACTCCGAAACACGCTCACAATTAGAAAATAGAGAAAAGGCCATGCAAATGCTTAAATCGCAACTCTATGAAATTGAATTGCAGAAACAACGTGCAAAGCGAGATTCTATTGAAGATAATAAAATGAAAATCGATTTTGGTTCGCAAATAAGAAATTATGTAATGCATCCATATAAACTTGTAAAAGATGTACGAACTGGTTATGAAACTGGAAATGTAGATGCTGTAATGAATGGCGATATTGATGCTTTTATCAAAGCCTATTTAATGGGAAATAACAAATGATTCTTAGACTAACAACTCTTGGCTTTTTTGTACTTATTCATCTTAATGCTTTGAGTCAAAGTGCTTTTGGTTATATTTTTGATAAACAAAGTAAAAAACCATTATCTTCTGCAAATGTATATTTTAACAATACAACTATTGGTGGTTTAACTAATAGAAAAGGTTTTTTTAAAATTAACAATCCACAAAACAACAATACACCGTTAGTTATTAATTATTTAGGCTATAAAACTAAAATTATTCATAATTACAAGCAAGTACCTTTAAAAATTTACTTAGAAAAGGACGTTAACGAACTAAACGAAGTAGAAGTTTTTACAAATGACCCATTTACTAGAGAACAAAAATTAGCTATGTTTAAACGAAGTTTTTTGGGTAATAATAAATATGCTAAATACTGTAAAATACTAAATGAAGAAGAATTGGTTCTAAGATATTACAAAGGTATGGATGAAGGAGAATTGCAAGTATATTCTAAAAATCCAATTATTATTACCAACAAATATTTAGGTTACACCATAAACTATAATTTAATTGATTTTTCTGAAATTAGAAAAGGTTTTTCTAGAGAAACAATATTTTATGGTACCGTTTTTTATAAAGAAATGTTTCCAAATAAGAAAAAATACCATAAACACAGAAAAAAAGTTTACCAAGGTTCTATATTACACTTTATAAAATCACTATATCAAAACCAATTAGATGAAAATAATTTTCATGTTATCGCCAATGGAATGGTTGCCAATAATACTAATTTTTTCGATATAAAAAAGAGAGGTAATATTACCGAAGTTTCCTTAAAAAAAGATACCATTCATTTTATTCATAATATAAGCAAAAAGAAATACAAGCAATCTATTTTAATGCTTAAAGCAAGTCCTTTCACTATCGATAAAAATTTGAATTACGATCCTAGAACTATTCTCTTTGGTGGTTTTTTAGGAAAAGAGAAAATAAGCCTAATGTTACCTCTAGATTACTCAAATAATTAGTATCTTTGAATTCCCTTTATGAACATAATACACAAAATAAGAGATTCGAAGATTTATACATCTCCTTGGATTGTATTGGCAATTGATATTGCTATTATAGTTCAAACTTTTTTTATTGCGAATTTAATTTTCTGTCTCTTATGCACATCTCCGAGCCCACGAGACCAG
>WFMU01000258.1 GCA_015488935.1 Flavobacteriaceae bacterium
AGCAATACACTAATAAAACATTTTATAAAGAATCTGATTGATGAAATATACAATCAAAAACCAGAAATAATTGCAAATAATTTTATTTTTCCACAACAATTATTTGAATTTAAATTCAATAGTAAAAAAGAATTTATTAATCAATGGAACCAAGATAATCGTTTAAAAAACTATTTTGATATTGGAATATATGATGAAAAAGAAATTTTAAAAAGTAAAAGTACCCTAGAAAATACAACAATTACATACACAAAAATATCGGATAAATGTTTTAATGTACAATTTGCATTAGGAGACGGATTTATATTTAGTATCATAAAAATAGTAGATGAAATTAAAATTAAAAGTCTATATATTGCGGATTAATCTTAAAAATAAAAACCCACCAATATCTCAATCCAATTTCGTAATTTTGACAACCATAAATAAAAAAGGATATGTCAAAATTTCATCACCTAAAAATAAAAGAAGTAAAACGAGAAACCAAAAATGCAGTATCTATAGTTTTTGATATTCCAGATAACCTAAAAGAAGATTTTAAATTTATTGCAGGACAATATATCACTTTAAAAACTACCATAAATAACCAAGAAGTACGTAGAGCATATTCTATCTGTTCATCGCCAAATAGTAGCGAAATTAGAGTAGCAGTAAAAGCCGTAAAAGGAGGAAATTTCTCCATTTATGCAACCTCACAACTAAAAGCTGGAGATGAGATAGAAATAGCAACACCAGAAGGAAAATTTACTTTAGAAACCAATACAAATAACACAAAAAATTATTTGGCATTTGGTGCAGGAAGTGGAATTACACCAATCATGGCAATGATTAAAGCAGTACTCGAAAACGAACCAAACAGCAAATTTGTTTTGGTTTACGGAAATAAAAGTACTTACGAAACCTTGTTTTTTGAAGAAATAAACAACCTAAAAAACAAATATACTAATCGCTTTTTTGTGCAATATGTATTCAGTAAAGAACAACCAGAAGACGCACTATTCGGAAGAATAGATACATCGGTAGTAAACTACGTATTAAAAAAACATACATTTAATTTTAGCAATACATTTCTTTGTGGACCAGAACAAATGATACATACCGTTTCTGACACCTTAAAAGAAAAAGAAATTGCAGCAGAAAATATCCATTTTGAACTATTTACAGCAAGTAAGAAAAAAGAAAGTGATGTAACAGAAAATCTAAAATTAGATGGTAAAACCGAAATAACCATACTTTTAGACGACGAAAAAACATCGTTTACCATGCAGCAAAAAACAAACATACTAGAAGCAGCATTAAAAGAAGGTTTAGACGCACCATATTCCTGCCAAGGTGGAATTTGTAGTAGCTGTATCGCTAAAGTAACCGAAGGAAAAATAACCATGGATAAAAACACCATCTTGTCGGAAGAAGAATTAGCAGAAGGATTAATATTAACCTGTCAAGCACATCCAACCACAGAAAAAGTTACTATTGATTATGACGATTTATAAGACAAATTATTCCTGTATAAAACAACAATGTAATACCACAAAACAATAAAAATGAGTTTTGATATTATTAACGCTTTGCTAACTGGATTTTTCCTTGCCTTTATGGTAGGTCCTGTCTTTTTTGTACTACTAGAAACAAGCGCAACCAAAGGAATAAAACAAGCCATAATATTTGACTTAGGTGTAATCTTAGCAGATGTTTTATTTATTACCGCATCGTATTATGGATCAAAACAATTATTAGAAAAAATAAAAGACGATCCAAGAATGTTTTACATTGGAGGAATTGTATTATTTGGGTATGGACTACTCACATTTATTAAAGAAAAAAGAAGGAAATTAGTAGATTCAGAGTTAATTATTGAAGAAAAATCAAGCTTAATAGGCTTATTTTTAAAAGGCTTTTTACTAAACTTTATTAATGTAGGAGTTCTTGCTTTTTGGTTAGCATTAGTTGTAGTAATTAGTACTACAGTTGGTATGAATGCAAATCGTGTGTTCTTATATTTTATTACCATATTAATAGCTTATTTTGCTACAGACTTAGGAAAAATAGTACTAGCAAAACAACTCAAAAGCAAACTAACACCACCTGTAATTACAAAAATTAGAAAAATAATGGGAATTATTTTAATGGTTATTGGCATTGGAATAGCCTCTAAAGGATTTATACCAGAAAAAACAATGAACAAAGTAAAAGATAAAATGGAAGAAGTAATGGAAAGAAAATAAATCCGTTAACCATAAATTAAAATGTGGAAACTTAGGTTAGTTAAAATACAATTAGAACAAAAGAAGACCTACAGGTTACCAACAAACAAAAAACAGAAAAAAAAGCATTTTAGTCGTATAAATTATTTCACTATATTTATCCATCACAATTAATAAAATATGGATAACTACGGATTTTTATCAATTTTACCTCCAGTAATAGCAATAATATTAGCTTTAAGAACCAAACAAGTATATATAGCTTTACTATTTGGAATTTGGTCGGCATGGATTGTAATGAATGATTGGAATTTACTAAAAGGTACTTTGGCAGCTATTGAGGGTTTGGTAAACGTTTTTAAATCCGAAGGAAATACTAGAACCATTATGTTTAGCGCCTTAGTAGGAGCCTTATTACTATTTATACAATATTCGAAAGGAGTTGAAGGATTTGTACACAAAATAAATAAATTAATTACCTATTTCGAAAAAAAACATCCAGGCAATAGTAAAATAATTGTACAATTGTTAGCATTAATTACAGGTATTGTACTCTTTGTAGAAACAAGTATCAGTTCCTTAACCGTAGGAACATTGTACAGACCTATTTTTGATAAATTAAAAATACCAAGAGAAAAATTAGCTTATATTGCCGATTCCAGTTCAGCACCAACATCAATATTAATACCATTTAATGCTTGGGGAGCCTTTATTATGGGTTTACTATTAACACAAGGAATAGACAACCCTTTTTCCATGTTATTAGCCTCTATAAAATATAATTTTTATCCGATAATAACGCTCTTAATCGTATTAATAATTATAGTTACCAAAAAAGATTTTGGTGCTATGGCAAAAGCAGAAAAAAGAACCAAAGAAACAGGAAAAGTACTTAGCGATACTGCAAAACCAATGATTTCGGAAACCATAACAGCGTATCAGCCAAAAGAAGGAATAAAAGCAAAAGCTTATAATATGATAATTCCACTAACAACCATGGTGGTAATGATGCCTATAAATTTAGCATATACAGGATGGAGTGCTGTTAAAAATTACAGCTCCTTTTCAGACCATTTATTGCAATCCATAGGAAAAGGATCTGGCTCATCATCGGTATTGTATGCTGTTATAACAGCCATTTTTATAGCCATGGTAGTGTATCGTGTACAAGGAATTATGAAAATGAAAGAAATGGTAGATTTAACTTTAAAAGGAATTAGCGAATTGATGCCATTAGCATTATTGATGTTACTAGCTTTCGCAATAAGTGATGCTTGTAATAAATTAGGAACTGGAGATTTTATAGCAAACTGGTCAAAAGAATGGCTTTCGCCTGAATTACTACCAGCTTTGGTATTTGTAATCAGTTCATTTATTGCATTTTCTACAGGAACATCTTGGGGAACTTTTGCCATTATGCTTGCTATATCTATTCCAATGGCAAATGCAAACAATTCAGATTTAACATTAGTTGTTGCAGCAACCTTAGGAGGAGGAGTTTTTGGCGACCATTGTTCTCCTATTTCAGATACTTCTATTATATCGTCTATGGCATCGGCAAGCGACCATATAGACCATGTAAAAACACAGTTACCGTATGCATTAATAGGCGGAGTAATTACAACAATATTATATTTAATTCTAGGATTTATGACATAATGGTCTTTAGAAATAGCCAATAATCAAATAATTGAAAAATATAAATTAAAAATTCTGTTTTTTTTGATAAAAAGTTTTGCTAATATAAAAAACACACTTATATTTGCCCTCGCTAAAAGCAACGGTTTGGTAGTTCAGCTGGTTAGAATACCTGCCTGTCACGCAGGGGGTCGCGGGTTCGAGTCC
>WFMU01000259.1 GCA_015488935.1 Flavobacteriaceae bacterium
TGTTTATGGTGCCTTTAATAATTGGCAATTAACCGATGAAAACAAATTGGTTTATAACGAAAATACATCATTGTACGAAACTGATATTTTATTAAAGCAGGGATTTTATAATTATACTTACGTTTCGGTTTCCGAAAATTTTGAAATAGATACTACATTTGAAGGCTCTCACTTTCAAACAGAAAATGATTACCAAGTTATTGTGTATTACCATAAGTTTGGTAGTAGATATGATGAGGTTATTGGTTTTGGCTCTGGTAGTTCCGTTAATTTGCAGAATTAGTTTTTAAAGGTAACTTTAAAATCACTGTAGCAATCAAAACAATGATATTGACATCTTAGTGCGTTCACAAATAAAAAGTCTGGGGTTCACTTAGAGTGAAGCCCTGACTGTCATGCTGGTGAGAGAATCCCTAACTAAAAAATTTTGTGACAGTCAAGGCTTCACTCCCGAGATTTCGAAAGTGAAGCGCTTACTAACTAAAAAATCTGGATTTCATTTTCCAAAAGCTTCGAAAGAGCTCTTGATTTACTTCACTTTAAGTCTAAAATCAACAGCAACCATCTCTTTATCATTTACCATAAGCGGATTAATATCTAATTCTTCAATTTCAGGAAATTGAGTTACTAAAGCAGAAATTTGTAAAATAATTTTTGCAAATTGTGAGATATCAATACCTTTTTTACCACGAATACCTTTTAATATTGGATAAATTTTTAAATTTTCAATCATATTAAAAGCATCCTTTGTAGTTAAAGGAGCTAATTTTATACTAATATCTTTATAAACTTCGATATAAGTTCCGCCTAAACCACACATAATTAAATGACCAAAATTGCCTTCTTTCTTTACACCAACAAACAATTCCAAACCCTTTTTCATTGGTTGAACAAGTACAGCTTTAGCAGCCTTAATTTGCATTAATTTATCGAAATATTTTTCAGCTTTATTTTTATTTTTAATATTTAAAATAACACCACCAACATCAGTTTTATGTATTGGACCAACAACTTTCATTACAATTGGATAATCTGTAATATTTTGAATTTGTTCTTTCTGTTCAATAATCGTTTCTGTAACACAATTAATATTGGCAGCTTGTAATACCTTTAATACACTTTTAGAAGATAGATATTTATTTGTATATTTACTTAATTCATTACTAATAGTAATGTTATCTAAATTACTTATATATAAATCATTAATATAAGTTTTTTTGTTTAAATTTTGATAAACTTTAGTTAAAGCATTTCCAAATAATACCTCATCGTTAAAACATATATTTCCTTTAGAAATAAAAGTTTCAATTTCATTTTTTACATTTACCACAGAAGGTAAAACAGCATAAATAGGCTTGTTGTTTGTTTTATTGTAAGTATCTATAATATTGTAAACATCGTAAACATCTGTTAATCCAGGACTACCAAAAATGACGATTAGCGCATCAATCTCCTCAAATTTATTTTCGCAATAGGTAATAATAAACTCTAATTGCTTTGCATTACCCGTAGCCAAGAAGTCAATGGGATTTTGCACAGAAGAACTATCGTATAATTGCGATAATAATTCTTTGGCATGTGGATTCTCTATTTTTGGGACTTCCAATCCATTTTTTTCCAAAACATCGGTAAGCATAACAGCAGGACCACCAGCATGTGTAATAATGGCAAATCGATTGCCTTTTGTAATTTTGTGTTGTAGCACAGAAGCCACGTTTATAAGCTCATTTCTACCAAAACAGCGAATAATTCCAGCTTTTTCAAATAAAGCATCAACAGCAATATCGGAATTAGCCATGGCTCCAGTATGCGAAGTTGCAGCTCTACTACCAGCAGCAGAACTTCCTGCTTTAATTGCAGCAATACGAAATCCTTTTTCTGTTAAAGAAATAGCATGTTTAAGCAGCTTTTTAGGATTTTTTACACTTTCTATATACAGTAAAAGAACCTTAGAATTATTGTATTTATGGCGATTTAAGTCCATATATTCTAAAATATCTTCTACACCAATTTGAGCGGAATTTCCTACCGTAAAAACACTATTAAAACTTAAACCATTGGCTTTTGCAGCCTCAATAATAAAAACAGCAGTTGCTCCTGAACCAGAAACTAAAACTACACCCTTTTTATCTAATTTTGGGATTGGCGTAGTAAAAACACCCGCATAGTTGGTATTTAACAAACCAATATTATTGGGACCAAGCAAACAAGCATTTGCCTTATTGATTAATGCTACTATTTGTTGTTCTAATTTCGCTCCTTCGGCATCTCTTTCGCTAAAACCAGCAGAAAAAATAATAAAAGCTTTGGTGTTTTTTTGTTGGGTTAAAACCTTTACCGTTTCCAAAACATATTTTGCTGCAATAGCAATAATAGCTAAATCTACTTGTGGCAAATCCACACTATTGTTAAAAGACTTTATACCTTGCACAAGCTCTTTTTTAGGATTTAAAACAAATAAATCACCACGATAATTGTGCGTTATTAAATTTTTTAAAACACGACCTCCAGGGCTAGAAATAGTATTACTTCCACCAACAACAACAATACTTTTTGGTTGTATTAAACTATTGTTTATCATTTGGTAAAGTACGTATTTTTACCAGAAATAATTAGTGATATATATCAGTGTTTAATTGCTTGTTTTTTACGTAATTTGAAGAACGAATTTAATGGAAAGAATACAGTTGATATTTTAAGCAAAAACAGTGTTAATTTATGTAGTAAATAGCATAAACTAGAAAGTAAAAGTATGTACAATTTTTCACGAAAAGTAAACTCAGAACATTCCGAAGATATTAAGGCGTTAATGCAACATTCTACAGGAAAAAATTTAATTTCTTTTGCAGGAGGAATGCCAAACAATGATTTATTTCCCGTTGCAGAAATTGACGAAATTTATACAAATTTACCTAGAGAGATAAAAAAAATAGGCTTTCAGTATGGTCCAACTTCTGGTTATCCACCCTTACGAATAAATCTAAAGAAGTATTTAAAAAAGAAGGGGTTGCCTGTTCGCAACAATCGAATTTTAATTACCACAGGTTCTTTACAAGCCATTAGTATTATTACGCAAGAGTTTGTTAATGAAGGTGATATTATTCTAACCGAAAATCCGAGTTTTGTTGGTGCATTGTCTGTTTTTGAAACCTATCGTGCCAATGTTATCGGAATTCCTATTGATGAAAATGGAATTATTATCGAAGAACTAAAAAACACCATAAATCGCTTTAGTAGAAAGCCTAAATTTTTGTACCTCACACCTAATTTTCACAATCCTGCTGGAATCATTTATTCACTAGAAAGAAAACGACAAATTTTGGAAGTTTTGGATGGTACAGGAATTATTTTGTTAGAAGATGACGCGTATAGCGATTTGTATTTTTTAGAAAAAGACAAAGCATTAACAAAACCGATAAAAACGATTACAGATTACGATGTAGAAATTATTTATACAGGTTCTTTCTCTAAAATTTTAGGACCAGGTTTTCGTTTGGGATGGATGTTTGCATCACCAACAATTTTTGAAAAAGGTGAAAATATCAAACAAGCATTAGATGCTTGTACTTCTAATTTTAATCAGATTTTGGCAAATGAATTTTTAGCACAAAACAAACTAGATGATTATCTTATTTTTTTACGAAAAGAATATTTAGAACGCAAAAATTTATTACAGACAGCATTGTTAAAATACATGCCAAAAGTAGTTACTTGGAACGAGCCTAAGGGCGGATTTTACTTTTGGTTAAAATTACCAGAAATTTTAAATTCTACAGAAATTTTTAAAAAATGTATAGCAAAAGAAGTAGTTTTTGTTACAGGAAGAACCTTTGATCCTGCTAGTAAAAAAGACAACAGAATTCGTTTGGCATTTTCTAACATGCCAAAAAATCAGATTAACAAAGGTGTAAAAATTATTGCGGAAGTAATTGTATATTTTTTAGAAGAACATAATTCTAAAACACCTAATTTGAAACACATAAATACTTAATATTTAAGTAATCATTTAATCCATATTTGGAGCCTTCACGTCCCATTCCAGATTGTTTTATTCCGCCAAAAGGTACTAAGGCACTAGAAATTGCACCGCGATTTACACCAACCATTCCGTATTCTAAAGCTTCGGCAACGCGCCAAATTTTTGCCATATCTTTTGCGTAAAAATAACTTGCTAATCCATATTTAGTATCGTTTGCTAGTTGAATAACTTGGTCTTCGGTTTTAAAACTAACAATAGAAACAATTGGACCAAAAATCTCGGTTTCAAAGATTTCCATGCTGCTATTTACATTAGAAATAATGGTAGGTTCAAAAAATGTTCCACCAAGTTCGTGTGTATTTCCGCCTTCGTTAATAACTGCACCATTTGCTTTGGCATCTGCCAATAAATTTACTACTTTGTCTAAGGCTTTATTATCTATTAATGGACCTACATCTACATTGTTAAAACCATTACCAACTTTTAAATTTTTTACCTTTTTACTCAATTTTTTAATAAATTCTTTTGCAATGGTTTTGTGTACAAAAATCCGATTTGCACATACGCAAGTTTGTCCCGTATTTCTAAATTTTGCTGTGATTAATCCATCTACAGCATCGTCTAAATTGGCATCTTCAAAAACTATAAATGGTGCATTTCCACCGAGTTCTAATGTAATTCGTTTTACTTGATTTGCACAAGCTTTCATCAATAATTTACCAACTTTGGTAGAGCCTGTAAAACTTATTTTTTTGATGTGTTTATTGCTGGTAAAAATTGCACCAATTTCTTGTGGAATACCTGTAACCATGTTCATTACGCCTTTTGGTATTTTTGCTCTATTTGCCAATTCCATAATAGCAAAAGCCGACAATGGTGCTTTTTCGTCAGGTTTTATAACTACAGTACAACCAGCAGCTAGAGCAGGAGCTATTTTACGTACCATCATGGCAATTGGAAAATTCCATGGTGTAATAATTCCCACAACACCAATTGGTTGTTTAACTACAAAAACTTTAGCATCGTTAAAAGGCGATGGTAAGATATCGCCATAAATACGTTTGGTTTCTTCGGCATAAAATTCGATGTACGAGGCGGCATATTTTATTTCGCCTATGGCTTCTTTGTATGGTTTTCCTTGTTCTAAGACTAAGATAGTTGCTAAATCGTCTATATTTTTATGAATTAGTTGGTACCAACGCATTAATAGTTTGGATTTTTCTATGGCGCTTTTATTTTTCCATGTTTGGAAGGCATTTTCGGCGCTTTCTACAGCAAAATTTACTTGTTTTGTACTTACTATTGGAACGTCTGTAATATGTGAAAAATCAAAAGGGTTTCTTATTGGCAGGGTTTTATCTGCATCTGAATTTATCCATTTTCCATTTATAAAACATTGGTTTTTAAGTAAGGATTTATCGTTTAGTTTTGGTAACATTTTACCCAATATTTACATTAAAAAATTGACCTATTAATGCGGTTGCTCCCATAGCGAGTGTTCCCCAAAAAGTAATACGTAGAATTGCTTTTTTTATATTAGAGCCTCCTGTTTTTGCAGCAACAACTCCTAGTATAATTAAAAAGGCTAATGAAAAACCGTATTGTAATAAAATCATACTTTTTAATGGAGCTAAAAACGCTACTGTTAATGGCAAAGTACCTCCAAAAATAAATGCGATTCCCGATGCCAATGCTGCTTGTAAGGGTTTTGCTTCGGTAATTTCGTTAATACCAAGTTCGTCTCTTGCATGTGCTTCTAGAGCATCGTGCTCGGTTAATTGTGTTGCTACTTGTAGTGCTAATTCTTTATTTAGTCCTCTTGCTACATATATTTTGGCTAATTCTAATAATTCTTCTTCTGGCATTTCTTCGAGTTCGCGTTGTTCGCGTTCTAAGTCTGCTTTTTCGATATCTGCTTGTGAGCCAACAGAAACATATTCGCCTGCCGCCATGGCTAATGCACCAGCAACTAAACCAGCAGTTCCTGCAAGTATAATTGGCTCTTTTGTAACACTTGCAGCTGCAACTCCAATAATAATACTAGCTGTAGAAAGTAAACCGTCATTTGCTCCTAAAACAGCAGCTCTAAGCCAACCACTTCGATTTACGTAGTGTTTTTCAAATTGTACATTCTTATTTTCTGAAGTCATTTGTTGTTTTTTGATAATACAAGTAACAAAGTTACGTAAAATATAGTTATGTAATGTGCTTATTTTTAACCATGAATTTTATGTTAAATTATTTTACTTTATAATTGGTATGATTTTGTATTTTAGCTATATAAAAAATAAATCTGAAGTAATTCCATCTATTAAAAACAGTCCTTTTTGTGTTGCTAATAAGGTGTTATTTTTAATTTTTAGCGTACCATTTGTAAGGTGTTTTTTACTCTTTTTATATAAATAATCTGCTTTTTCTTTTCCGAATTTTTCTGTAATTTTAGTAAGAGAAACTCCCCAAATAGTACGTAATCCAATCATTATAGTCTCGTTAAATAGGTCGTTTTGTGATAGTATTTCTATTTCTTGAGGTATTTTATTTTCCTGTAATGCTTTTATGTATTTTGTGTTATTGCTTACATTCCAACTCCGCTGTTTTCCATGAAATGAATGTGCAGATGGACCAATGCCAAGATATTTTTTTCCTTGCCAATACGAGGTGTTATGTTTAGAGAAAAATCCTTCTTTTCCGAAGTTTGAGATTTCGTAATGTATAAAATTTTGTTGTCTGGTTTCTGCTACTAATATTTTAAAATGTTCTAATGCCAATTCTTCATCAATTGGTGGGTATTTTTTTGATTTAATTAATTGATACAAAGCTGTTTTATTTTCTACTGTTAAAGCATAACTAGAGATATGATTTACACCTAAATCAAAAGCGGTTTGTAGATTTTTTTTCCATTTTTCTATACTTAAATTAGGAATACCATAAATTAAATCGATGGTAATATTATTAAAATATTTTGTTGCTGTTTTTAGTGCGTTTATTGCTTCTTTTGCATTGTGTGCTCTATGCATAAATTTTAAATCATCGTTAAAAAACGATTGTACGCCAATACTCAATCTATTAATTGGTGTTTTAGAGAGTGCAATTATCTTTTTGGCATCTAAATCATCTGGATTTGCTTCTAGGGTAATTTCTGGATTATCAATAACAGTATAATTCTTAGAAATAGTGTTTATTAGAAATTGCAATTCATCAATAGATAATAAACTAGGTGTTCCACCGCCAAAATAAATGGTTTGTATGGGTTCTGCAATTTCATGTTTACATAAAATAAGTTCTTTGGCTAATGCTTGTATTACATTGTTTTTCTTTTTTAATGAAGTAGAAAAATGAAAATCGCAATAATAGCATGCTTGTTTGCAAAATGGTATGTGAATATAAATTCCAGCCACGATAATTGGTTTATAATTTTGCTAAAGTAACAACTCTTTTGCAGTATTTGGTAATTAATGCTTAAAATCAAAACATGATTTTTGTTATCTTTTTAGCAATTTCTAAATTGTAACTTTGAGTATAATTTTAAATTTTAGCCTTATGTATGTAAACATTGTATCATTTAAAGTACGAGAAGGAGAGTATATTACTTTTATTGAACTTCAAAAA
>WFMU01000260.1 GCA_015488935.1 Flavobacteriaceae bacterium
CATATAAAATTACAAACATCCATTATCAATGGATGTTTTTTTATGCAAAATAGTTAAAATTTCTTATTTTTATCCAATGAAAAATATAGTAATATCTGGAGTAAGTAGAGGAATTGGATTTGCATTAGTCAACTATTTTGCAAAAAAAGATTTTCAAGTATTGGCATTATCAAGAAATATAGAAACATTACAACATTTTCCAAAAAATGTATTCGTTTTAAAAGTAGATATCACACAAGAAGTAGATTTACAGCAAGTTGCAAAATTTATAGAAAAACATTGGAAAACCGTAGATATACTAATAAATAATGCAGGAAAATTAGTGCACAAACCCTTTTTTAAAACCACATATCAAGATTTTTTAGACGTGTATAATGTAAATGTATTTGCAGTAGCAACACTCACAAATACCTGTTTGCCATTTATGAAAAAAGGAAGTCATGTAGTAACCATTAGTAGTATGGGAGGTATTCAAGGTTCTGTAAAATTTGCAGGATTATCGGCATACAGTTCCTCCAAAGGAGCAGTAATAACACTCATGGAACTATTGGCAGAAGAATATAAAGAAAGTGGTATCGCATTTAATACTTTAGCATTAGGTGCAGTACAAACAGAAATGTTAGCAGAAGCATTTCCAGACTATAAAGCAGAAATAACTGCGACACAAATGGCAGATTATATTGCCAATTTTGCACTAACAGGAAATAAAGTGTATAACGGTAAGGTATTGCAAGTATCTAATTCTACACCATAATGTAAAGAAAACAAGCACTAAGTAACAAAGTATCTTACAATTATAAAAAAAAGAATAAAATTGTATAAAATTTATAAAAAAAGAAAAGATGAACAAACTATACTTATTTTTGACAGTTATTTTTACAATAACCACACAAGCACAAATATCTTATAACGATTTAGAAGATGGAACAAATGGTATTGCAAATGGATATGGAAGTTGGGGAGCAAATGCCGTAATTAAAGAAGCAGAAATAGATGATATTGCAAATGATGGAATAATAAATTTTTACCATCCAGATGTAGCAGTAGCACAATTGCCAACCGTATTTTTTATATCAGGTTGGGGAAGACCAGCATCGAGTTATGAAAAATTATTTTATTTTATTGCAAGTCAAGGATATGCAGTGGTAAATATTTACAACAGAACTCCAGGACATATTGTTGAGAGTTACCAATATTCATTAAATATGATGGTAGCAGCAGCACAAAATCATTACGCAAACTGGATTGATACAGGAAAAGTAGGGTTAATGGGACATTCGTATGGAGCAGGTTCAACAATTTGGTTAGGAAAAAATGTTTTTGGTGATGCTTATAATTGGGGACAGAATGGGCGATTTATATTTATGTCTGCACCTTGGTACAGTTTATTAGTAACACAAACCGATTTAGCCAACTATCCACCAAATGTAAAACTACTTATTGAAATAAGTAATGACGATATACGAACAGATGGATATACATGGAATACAGACGAAAGAGCAATACGAGCTGTTTTTGAATTGATAAACATACCAAATTCAGAAAAAGACTTTGTTCGTGTATATTCCAATCCAGCAACATACCAATTCGATAGTGATAACGATGGAACTACAGAAACATTTTCGTACGATGCAGACCATTATGTAAGTTATACAGGAATAAACAATGCACATGGTTACCAACCTTGGGATGCCTTAGATGTATATGCAATAAACCGCTTATCTCATGCTATGATGGATTTTGTTTTTGAAGGAAATCAAGCCGCAAAAAATGTAATTTTAGGAAATGGAAGTGCTGCACAAATAGATATGAATTTTCTTACCGATTTAAGTGTAACAGACACACCAATAATAACAAGACCAGCAAATGATTTCGCCTATAGATGTAATAATGGATGGAATGATTTCGCTAACGGAGAAAATACATGGTTTTTACAAAATGCTTGTGACGATACTGATGGTGATGGAATAATCGATTTAATTACCTTAGCAACAGACGAAAAAAATGTAGCAGCATTTCATTTGTACCCAATACCAACATCAGCATATTTAAAAGTTCGTTTTGATGCAGGATTCGAACCAATAAAAGAAATGACCATTACCGATATAACAGGAAAAATAATGTATAAAGTAAAAAATCCAGCTATCTATACGATAGATGCTTCTACTTTTGCAGCAGGAACCTACTTTGTAAAAATACAAACAGAAAAATTTGTACATACACAGGCATTTATAGTAAAAAAATAAATGACAAAATACAAAGCACTACATACCTATATTCCAAAAGAATCTATAAGTTTGGTTGAAAGCTTACTAGATACTTATCCGTTTTATCTAATAATAAAAAACAATAGAAAAACAAAACATGGCGATTTTAAATTGTTAAGAAATGGGCAAATGCAAATTACCATTAATAACGATATGAATGTATATCGGTTTTTAATAACGCTAATTCATGAAATAGCACATTTAGTAACCCACAAAGAAAATAAAAGAGTAAAACCACACGGCATAGAATGGAAAATTAATTTTCAACATTTGATGTTGCCATTTTTAAAACCAGAAATATTTCCTAGAGAAATACTACTTTTATTAGCAAATTATTTGCGAAATCCTAGAGCAAGTACAGATACAGACGTAAAATTATCATTTGCTTTAAAACAATATGATAAAAAGTCGGATAAGAGTTATATCTTTGAAATTCCATTACAAAGTGAATTTTCCTACAATAATCGTATTTTTATAAAGGGAGAAAAACGGCGAATACGATATAAATGTATCGAAAAAAGAACAAAGAAAGAATATCTATTTCATCCAAATGCAGAAGTAGATTTACTATAAAAGAAAATTAAAAAAGATGAATAAAAATTATTATGCAGTAATAATGGCAGGAGGAATTGGATCGCGATTTTGGCCAATGAGTACAAGTGATTTTCCAAAACAATTCCACGATATGTTAGGTGTAGGAGAAAGTTTAATTCAACGAACATTTAAGCGATTCGAAAAATTAATACCAACCGAAAATATACTAATATCTACCAATAAACGATATAAAGATTTAGTGTTAGAGCAACTGCCAAATATAACAGAAAAACAATTATTGTTAGAGCCTGTAATGCGTAATACAGCACCGTGTATTTTATATGCAGCGTTAAAAATAAATGCCATAAATAAAGATGCCGTAATGGTAGTAGCACCATCGGATCATTGGATTGAAGATGAAGCAGAATTTTTACGAAATATAGAAACTTCCTTTAAAGCATGTGCAACAAAAGATATTTTAATGACTTTAGGCATACAACCATCCAATCCAAATACTGGATATGGA
>WFMU01000261.1 GCA_015488935.1 Flavobacteriaceae bacterium
AAGATGCACTAAAAAATGCGGAGGACTTATACAATAAAAAATATGAAAAAGATATACTTGCCTATGAAAAACAAATAGAAGTTATTGAAGAGTTAGAAGAAGCCAAGGCTTCTGAAGCAGAATTACAGAAAGCCTATGAACTTCTAAACTCTTATAAAATTCCTCCATTTGAATTTTCCTATAAAGAAGAATTAAACTGGGACGATATATACAGTCAATTGAGTGAAGAATCTTTAGCTTATTTTTTAGAACATTTTGCAAATGCAGCACAAAGTGAAAAAAAAGAAGTTGACCTTAATAAAGCTAAAATAAAAACAACCACAAATAATAAACTTACTGTTGGTACAAATTCATTTTCATTTATACATAGCAGTTATGATGCAATTCTTTCAGACATTAACAATCAAGTAAGCACCAATAATAGTGTAGTATTAACAGAAACTACCCTTTCCCAAAATCAGTATGTTAATGTTGGTGGTGTTGTAGTACCAGTATCTAATGCTACCAATGTACAATTACCACATCTCTCTTATATTTTAAGAGCAAGAAAATTAGGGCGTATTGGTTTAAAAGGCGGTTATGTTACTTTTCAAATACACGTAGAAAATACATCATGGACGGTAAGCAATGCAATTATTTCTGCAACAACAAGCACAGGATTCCATACCGAAAATATAAGTACAGTTGCCGTAGTGAATAACAAAATTAATTTTCCATCATTTTTTAGAAATAACATTCAAAATATAAGCAATTTAACAATTCAGATTTTCTTTGCTAACGGTAGAGAAACCACACTACAATTAAATGTAGCCGCAATTAACCAAATTTATACAGGCATTCTTAAGTTAAAACCAATTAAAGAGGCAGATCCTGTAGATGATAATTCAAATGAATCAACAACATCGCTAGGAAAACATTTCGGATTAAAACGCTTGGGTATTGCTGAGTATATGAAAGTTACACAAAGTGTACATGCCTATGTGCCTGGAGAAGTTTCTAATATAGAAAATGTAATGGCTAGTGAGTTGCGACATAAATCTATTAATGAGCTAACACGTACCGAGGATACTCAAAAAACGAACAAGTCGCAAGAAGTAGAAAAAATATCGGACACCACTAAAGTCGATCGTTCGGAAATGCAAACCGAAGTAATTAAAGAACTAGACAAACAACGTAGTTTTAATGCACATGCCAATTTTACGTATAATACAGGAGTTTATATGTTAGATATAGGAGCAGCTTATGCTAGTGCCAATGCACAACATACAAGTAACACACAAGCAGTAACAAAATCGAAAGAAATTACTGAAAGAGCCATGGAGCGTGTACAAACAAAGATTTCGGAAGAAAGAATTAGTAAAATAATTCATGAAGTATCCTTAACAAACGTACACGAATATGATAACAGAGGAAAAAAAGGGCAAACAGAACCACCAAAACACATTACAGGAGTATATAGATGGGTAGATAAAAAAATGAAAAATCAAATCTATAACTATGGCAAACGTACCATGTTTGAGTTTATGATACCAGAACCTGCTAAACTACATCGTTTGGCAATAAAAACAGTAGGGAATAAATTAACTGCACCAGTAGATCCTAGAAAAGCACCTGCACCACATACTATGAAAAATGCAACAACAGCAAATGCGTCGCTTTTAGAGTATTGGGCAGATATATATGGTGTACAATTAACAGCTGAACCTCAAGATAAGCAACAAATACATAAAGCTGTGGGACAGCCTAGTACTGAAGGGAGTGGAATGTTCTTTGATTCTAGTTTTGATGTTTTAGAAGATTATGTAGCAAAATCTGCTATACTAGATTGGTATTTTACCAAACAAAGAGATAAATCAGGTTATTTACAAGGAAACTATACGAAACCAGCACAATTGTATTATTCAGATTTAAAAGGAGGTTTTTATGATAAATATACATATAGTAAAACAAATAGTGGTATTAAAAACGTTAATACATTAAATCTATCGAATACTTTTATTTACCAAGTAAAAGGCTTTAATATAGGTTCTTTTAGTGTAACTATTAAATTAAATTGCGAACCTTCAATAGCATTAAAAAATGCTTGGAAACTAGAAAATTTTAATAAAATAATTACTGCATACCAAAAAGCATTAGAGGCTCATAATAAAGAAGTAGCCAGAATTGAAGCAGAACAAGCAACCAAGGCAAAAGAAAAAAAGGATGTAATGGGTAATTTCTATCGTATTATTGAAGGAGATATTCTTAAACACAACTGTATTGCTTATTTATTGCAAAATTACCAAGCTTTAGGGCAAGATTTTACCGATGGTGATAAAATGTTAAACTTTAAAGTGAATTTTGGCGAAGATTTAGACAAATATACAGCAAAAGCAAAGTTTTTAGAACAAGCATTTGAGTGGAGTATTAAAGATTATACTTTCTATCCTTATTTTTGGGCAGATCGTGAACAATGGCAAGAAATGTATTTATCTAATAATACAGATACACTATTTAGAAGCTTTTTACAAGCAGGATTAGCACGAGTAGTAGTAACGGTAAAACCGGGTTTTGAAGAAGCCGTACAATATTTCTTAGAAACAGGAAAAGTATGGATGGGTGGCGAAACACCAGTAATAGGCGACCCATTATATATGAGTATTTCGCAAGAAATGAAAGAACCAACAGGAGTTCCACAAGGGAAATATTGGATAACCAGAATACCAACAACACTTACTATTTTACAGGCTAATTCTGTAGGATTAAAAGTAGATAAAGCACTACCAATATTCCCAGAAAATGAACCTGAAAATTGTGAAAATCCAGAGCAGTTAGAAACGGAAACCCCTTTTATTTTAGATGATAAAGCGCAATTATCTGGTACTGGCACTGGAGAAACTACCTTGTATGCTAATTAATAATTAACAAAAAGGTGGTGCAATTCACCACCTTTTTTCTATTTTTATAACACTATGACAAATATAAAATTTCATAAAGTACCTCGGTTGGGACTGAGAAACAATAATAATGATGGCAAAATACTATCAATAAGATACATCTCATGTAGTATTGATGATGAATATTAT
>WFMU01000262.1 GCA_015488935.1 Flavobacteriaceae bacterium
AAATTTATCTTGTCTGTTGGTGGTGGAACACCTTGTTATGCAAACAACATGATACTTATTACCAAATATGCTATTTCAATTTATTTAAAAGCAAGTATTGTTACCATTTACGATAGATTACAAAATGAAAAAGAAAAACGTCCATTAGTTGCAAATATTTCGAACGAAAATTTAAAAGAATTTATAGCAAAACATCTTTTTGAACGAAGTTCATTTTATGACCAAGCAAACCATACAATAAATGTAGATAATAAAACCATCGCAGAAATTGTTACTGAAATTAAATTACTCCAAAAAGGCAATTGATTTCTTCTTATGAAATTCTACCGTGATATGTTCTTGTAGCGAAGTGGATAAAGAAATTCCTTTAAAATCTGCTTTTACAGGAAATTTTTTGTGGTTTCTATTAACCAATACTGCCGTTTTAAATTGCTTTAAAGGAACACTTAAAAAGTGTTTAATGGCATAAATTAAGGTAGAACCAGAATTTAATACATCATCAACTAAAACTATAGATTTGTTTTTGTAATTTTCTGATTTTAAAGAAGTTGTAACATTTCCTAAAGGCTTTTTTTTGTTGATATATACCTCGCATAACTGAATATTAAAATCTGCAATTTCTTGAAGTACTTTTTCTAATTTTTTAGCAAATAGAAACCCATTATTAGCAATTCCTGCGAGAATTATTTCTTTTTCAGTAGCATTATTCTCGTAAATTTGATATGCAATTCGTCTTATTTTATTATCTATTTCTTGCGCTGTTAATATAATTGATTTTGACATATCGTAAAAATTATTTTTTTTCAAAGATAATAAACAATTCATTTCCTTCTCGTGGTTTAATATAATTATAGGCAGTTTCTAATGTTTTTATCCTAAATAATTTATGAAAGCGATTTATATATTCTTCTTTAGAACCACCAAATGGAGGTCCTTGCTCTGTTAATGGAAATTGGAATAAAAGTCCTGCTATTTTGCCATTTTCACGCAGTAATTCCGTCATTTTTGTAACGTAATTATCTCTTAAATTTGGCTGTAAGGCACAATAAAATGTTTGCTCAATAATTAAGTCAAAAGTATCCTCTAGAGCAAAAAAATTACCATGTAATAAATGCGCTTTCGGAAAATTTGGTACACGATGTAATAAATTATCTAACGGAGCTTTTACCAAATCAATTACAAAAACATTCGTAAACCCATTATTGTGTAAATATTCAGCTTCGTAACTATTACCAGCACCCGGTATTAGTATTTTAGTTTCTTTGTTTTTAAGTTGGTCTATGTATTCTTTTAAAGGAGTTGTTATAGTACCTGTATCCCAACCAATTTGATTGGTTGTATAGCGTTCTTTCCAAAAATCTCTATTCAGATTCGTCATAATTGTTGTAATTTTCAATATCTCGCCTATCTTTTTTAGTTGGTCGTCCTTCCCCTTTTTTGCGATAATAGTTTTTCGCAAATTTTAAGAGTTCTATATTTTCAAAAGCTTCTTTTGGTGTGAGGTCTTTTCTGTACAAATCTACTAATTTTGCACCAACGCGATTTTTAGGTGTATCCAGCACCATAAATTCATAATTTATTTGATTTTTACGAACACTAACTTTTTCTCCTGTAAAAACTTCTTTAGATGGTTTTACATTTTTTGCATTTATTTTAACATGTCCTTTTTTACAAGCATCGGTAGCAATACTTCGGGTTTTGTAATATCTGGTACACCAAAGGTATTTATCTATCCTCATTTTCTTTTCTAATTTTGTTTTTGTTAATTTTTTACTACTCTAATTTCTACACGGCGATTATTTAGTTTATCCTTTTGATTCATTTCTGGATAGATTAGTGGATGTAAAAAACCATAACCTTTGTATTTTAATCTAGAAGAATCTATTTTTTTTAACACTAAGTAATTAAAAAGATGTCTTGCTCTATTTTCAGAAAGGTTGTAAGTTTTGGTATCTTTATCGTAACCATCTATAGAATCTTTTGGATTTTTACCACAACAGACATGTCCACTAATTTCAATTTCTAGTTTAGGATTTTTTTGTAACACTTTTAAAAGTTGCTTTATTATTGGTATGGATTTCTTTTTTAGTAAATGCCTTCCGGGATCAAAAACAATACTTTTTATAATAAAGACTTCTCCTTTTTTTGCTGCCGCCATCTTATCAAACAAAAATTGCGATTCGTTTTTAAAGATAATATAGGTTCTACGGTGTTTAGTAATTCCTTTTTTTGTTTTTTTATACCCTTTAGCAGCAAGTTCTCCAATACCTTTATAAGTAACAGATGATATGGTAATATTCTTTTTTACCAAGAGTAAATCTCTAACATTAATTGCTCGTTGTGCAGATAAGTTTAAGTTAGATTTATTACTTCCTAAAAAATCACAACTAGATATTATTTGCACATGATACTTTATAC
>WFMU01000263.1 GCA_015488935.1 Flavobacteriaceae bacterium
ATTGTAAATAATACAGAACGATTATCGTCTTTTCCTAAAAATGTGCATAGTGTATTATATTTAGAGTCAAAATTATTGCAAAGTTTCTCTGCTTCGTTAGGGGTAATTTTTTTTCCCATGGTTTAAAATTTAAGGGTTTGGTTAATTAATACGCAAATAAAAGTAAATTATTTTTATTGCAAAAGGGGAAAAAGCCCCTTTTTTGTTAAAATAATTGGGCTAAATTCACATACAAAGATAAAGCAAAAATCTGTAGTAATAATATCTAAAATTAAAACTATCTTTGCTGTTCTAAAAAATAAAAAAATGTTAGATAACGTAAGAGTAAGATTTGCTCCAAGCCCAACAGGACCTCTACATATTGGAGGTGTAAGAACTGCACTTTTTAATTATTTATTTGCTAAAAAGCATCATGGAACTTTTATTTTAAGAATAGAAGATACCGATCAAAACCGCTATGTAGCAAATGCAGAACAATATATTATCGATTCTTTAAAATGGTGTAATATTCCTTTTGATGAAGGTCCTAATATAAATGAAAAATTTGGTCCGTATAGACAATCCGAGCGCAAGGACATATATAAGCAATATGCCGATTATTTAATTGATAACAACAAAGCGTATTATGCTTTTGATACTGCGGAAGAATTAAATTTTCATCGAAAAGATCACGAGGCAAAAAAGAAAACTTTTATCTATAATTGGCACAATAGAGAAAAATTAAAAAATTCGTTATCTCTTAGTAAAGAAGAAGTAACACAACGGATAAATAATGGCGATAAATATGTAATTCGTTTTAAAACACCTACAAATGAAACCTTGGTAATGCAAGATATTATTCGAGGAGAAATTAAAATGGAAACCAATGTATTAGATGATAAAATTTTATTTAAAAGTGATGGTATGCCTACTTACCATTTGGCAAATATTGTAGATGATCATTTAATGGAAATTTCTCATGTAATAAGAGGTGAAGAATGGTTGCCATCTATGGCATTACATGTTTTGCTGTACAAAGCTTTTAACTGGAAAGCTCCAAAATTTGCACATTTACCATTAATATTAAAACCTACTGGAAAAGGAAAATTGAGCAAACGTGATGGTGATAAATTTGGATTTCCTGTTTTTCCATTAGAATATACAGACGAAAAAACTAAAGAAGTTTCTAGAGGTTATAGAGAAGATGGCTATTTTAATGATGCACTTATAAATATGCTTGCCTTTTTGGGTTGGAATCCTGGAACAGAACAAGAAATATTTTCTTTAAATGAGTTGGTACAATCATTTGATTTACAAAAAGTTCATAAAGCAGGTGCTCGTTTCGATTTAGATAAAACAAAATGGTACCAACAACAATATTTACATGCAAAAAGTGATGCTGAATTGGTTGCTTTATTTAATCCTATTTTAGATACAAAAATAGGAGGTTCTACTTTTAAAACATTTGATAATGCTTACAAAACCAAAGTTGTTGGTTTAATAAAAGAAAGAGCAACATTTGTAGCAGACTTTTGGGATTTATCTTCCTTCTTTTTTGCACCACCTACACAATTTAACAAAAAAACAGCTAAAAAAGCATGGAAAGAAGGTACTAGTGAATTAATGGAAGCATTAATTTCTATTTTAAATACTATAGATGATTTTACAACAAAAGAAGTAGAAAATAAAGTTAAAGCATGGATTACTTCAAAAGAAATTGGTTTTGGAAAAGTAATGCAACCTTTCCGTTTGAGTTTGGTAGGTGCCATGAAAGGACCTCATTTATTTGATATTGCCAGTATGTTAGGTAAAGATGAAACTATTTCTAGAATTAAATTTGCCATAAAAACTTTGTCGTAATAAGCTATTTAACTTAAAATTAAAGTTATACCAACTAAATTTTGGAATACGGTTAAATAAAATATACTTTTGTTTTTTATATCATTAAAATAAAAAACCTTGTCTAAAAACATTTTTAGGCAAGGTTATACCCAGGGCAAACTCATACTTTTTTTAATTTATTTTTTACAATAATAAACTGATTAATAGTTTGTTAAGTTGGTTTTTATTTGTATATTACAC
>WFMU01000264.1 GCA_015488935.1 Flavobacteriaceae bacterium
AAAAATAGAGAAACATTAAAAATAGTGTTAATTTTTTTTCGTTTGATTAGCTGATTGTTTATATTTGACATATATAACAACTATTATATGAAAAAAATACTTATAGCATTAATTTTTATAGGATTATCAATACACGTATTTGCACAAGGTGAAGCCAATATTTGGTATTTTGGTGATAATGCAGGATTAGACTTTAATTCTGGAACAGCCACAGTAACAACAAATGGAGCAATCCAAACCATAGAAGGTTGTGCCGTTATTTCAGATGCAACAGGAAATCTATTGTTTTATACAGACGGAATTACCGTATATAATAGAAATCATGTTGCCATGCCAAACGGTGTAGCATTACACGGAAATCCGTCGAGTTCACAATCCGCGATTATTGTTCCAAAACCAGAAAATCCAGACCATTATTATGTTTTTACTGTAGATGAACATCATACAAATCAATATGGATTGCAATATTCTGAAATTGATATGACTTTAGATGGAGGACTTGGAGATGTGGTTTCTGGACAAAAAAATATACCATTGCTAAATCATTGTTCCGAAAAAATAGCAGCAGTAAAAAGTAATAATTGTAGTTCGATTTGGGTAACTACATTTGCATCATCAGACGGAACATTATTATTAAATTATAATACTTTTCACAGTTTCGAAGTATCTAATTTAGGTGTAAATACAACCAGTGTTACATCAACATTTATAAATAATGTTACCGATGGTAGAGGATATATGAAAATGTCTGCCGATGGAACAAAATTAGCAATTGTACACTCTGGATTAGGAGCTAACGGCGTATTATTATATGATTTTGATTTTTCAACAGGAATAATCTCAAATGAAGTACAATTGCATTTAAGCGACCCAACTAACAGCCAAAATTTAACAAATACAATACCTTATGGTGTAGAATTTTCGCTAAGTACAGAAAAACTATACGTTACATCTATTGCTAGTGGAAGAACTTTTAATCAACCACCACAAGATGGTTACCTATGGCAATTTGATTTAACCACCGCAGGAAATCCAGTAAAATTAATACAACATAATACAGGAACCTATCGTGGTGCATTACAAATGGGACCAGATGGCAAAATATACAGAGCATTATCTAAACATTACGATTTAGGTTCAAACTTTTTAGGAGTAATTAATAATCCCGAAGCTTTAGGAGTTGCCTGTGGTTATCAGCATAATGCAATAAATTTAGGAACAGGTGTATCACGTCAGGGATTACCACCATTTATTCAATCTTTATTTTTACCAAATGTAGATATCATTAATAACAATCCAAATCTACTAGTAACCAATTTAGATTTATGCGATGGAGATACATATAGATTAGAACCAGCAGATGTATCTACATATCCAGCAATAACTAGTTACACGTGGTATTTAAACGATGTACTAGTAACACCAGCAGTAACTACCAGCTTTTTAGATGTAGATGGCGTAATACACGGCTCTGGAGACTATAAAGTAGAGATAAATTTTAATAATGGTTCTTGTGTGTTTTTTGGATTAGCAACGGTAAACTACCATCCCTATCCAGTTGTAACAACACCAATAACAGTAAAACAATGTGATGATGATACAGATGGTATAAGCATCATCGATTTAAATGTAATCAATCCAAATATATCCACAAATTATACAAACGAAACATTTACATACTATACAAGCCAAGCAGATGCCAATGCAGATACCAATGCAATAACAGCAGCAAATGCAGCAAATTATTCCACAGGTACCACCACGCTTTGGGTAAGAGTTGACAATGGATTTTGTTATACCGTAGGACAAATAAATCTTATTATATCCGCATCCAATACAAATTATACCACAACATTATATGAATGTGATGATTATATAGACGCAACAAATGATGATAGAGACGGCATTACAACTTTTGATTTAACAAGTATAGAAACCGCAGTAAAAAACACATTTCCAGTAGCAATAAGACCAAATTTATCGGTATCCTACTATCATAGTATTGCAGATGCACAATTACAATCTAATGAAATAACAGCAAGTGCAAACTACCGAAATAT
>WFMU01000265.1 GCA_015488935.1 Flavobacteriaceae bacterium
ATATTTCGGTAGTTTGCACTTGCTGTTATTTCATTAGATTGTAATTGTGCATCTGCAATACTATGATAGTAGGATACCGATAAATTTGGTCTTATTGCTACTGGAAATGTGTTTTTTACTGCGGTTTCTATACTTGTTAAATCAAAAGTTGCAATGCCATCTCTATCATCATTTGTTGCGTCTATATAATCATCACATTCATATAATGTTGTGGTATAATTTGTATTGGATGCGGATATAATAAGATTTATTTGTCCTACGGTATAACAAAATCCATTGTCAACTCTTACCCAAAGTGTGGTGGTACCTGTAGAATAATTTGCTGCATTTGCTGTTGTTATTGCATTAGTATCTGCATTAGCATCTGCTTGACTTGTATAGTATGTAAATGTTTCGTTTGTATAATTTGTGGATATGTTTGGATTGATTACATTTAAATCGATAATACTTATACCATCTGCATCATCATCGCATTGTTTTACTGTTATTGGTGATGTTATCGCAGGATTTGGATATACTTCAATTTCAAAGGATGTTCTATCGTAACAATTTACATTGCTATTATTGGTCATTTGAACATATATTGTTTGTAATGTACTTAGGTTGGTATATGATTGTACACTAGCTTGTGGTATTTGATTTGTATAAGCTGGATCTGTAAAATAGGTTAATGAATAATTAGCTGCACTTTGCCCATTTAAAATAATTACTTTGTTATCTTCTAAGTTAAAGCTATTAAATCCGTCATATCTTGTCCCTACCGAAGTATCATCACATCCTGCTAATTTTGGAATATTTGCTGCTATTTCGGCAACGCTATTCGTCATTATTATTTCAAAACTAGATTCTGCAACACAATTGGTACTTAATCTATTGCGAACTTGTGCATAAATTGTTCTTCCAGAACTACTATATGCGGTTGGATTTGGCACTGGAATAGTATATCCAGCATCTAAGTAATAGACTACTTCGAAATTGGCACTACTCTGTCCTGCCAAAACTTCGTTATCTTTTGTTGTTAAATCAAATATTGCGGTTCCATCATTATCGTCATCGCATTCGTAAAAATTAACTATATTATTATTTATTGTTGCTGCAGTAACAAAATCTATTTGAATTTCATCTTCGGCTATACAACCTACACCTAAAACCACCTCTACTTTGTATAAACCATTTCCTAAATTTGCATTATATGTTTGATTTGTTTCTCCTATTATTTCGTTACCATCTTTAAACCATTTGTAAGAATTTGCTACAATATTTGCATCGAGTAGTGTTTCTGTACCACAAACGGCTGTATTTGTTGTTACAATTTTAGGTCCTCCCAAATTTGCTCCTAAATTAAAACTTCCTGCTTCTAAAAAAATGGCAGAATCCCAAGCAGAATCTCCTTGATCTGCAACTACTAATTTTATTTCGTAAACTTGATTTGGAATAACTGTTGCTGTTGCTGTAAGTACTTTTGTTCTTCCTCCATAATTTGTACTTCCTATATTGTAACCTTCAAAATAATTTATATTGGCTCTACATCCTGGTGCATCGTTAATATTACGAACGCTCACTGGAGTATTATTTGGTAATACTGCTAAATTTGTGTATGTTGTAGTACCAACTCTTCTTAATAAAAAGGCAAAACTATCTGCAAAAGAACATTCGGTAGCTCCATCATATTCTTCTGATGCCATAATATATCTAAAGCTTATGGAGGTAGATGTTGGTACAAAATTGAATTTTATAAATGTTGCATCATTTGTATTTGTTTGATTTAATGCGTTTTGCAAATCTGTATCTCCTGCTAAATTATTATTATAGTTAACTAGTGCTCCTGTAGCTGTATTCCCTGCTTTGTATGCTATTCCTGTAGATAATATAATACCTTGCTCAAAAGGAAAATTACCTCCATTTCTTTTAAAAAAACCATAACTTTTGGTTTGATAATTTGCTGGTGCTCCTGCAACTTGTTCTGAAAAGGTATCTACTTGTGCACAGGGACCAGATATCAATACATTTTCAACCAATTGCTGAAGGGAGTATGTTGCTTCTGCAGCTGTATTATCATTAACGCTAATAATTTGCGAAAACATATTATTTGATAACAGAAGTATGACTAGGGAGAAAAAAAATTTATTCATTAAATATATTTTAAGATGGTAAATCTATTAAAATTCTATCATATAATACAACAAACATCTCTTAAAAAACCCTACTTCTGTGTATAAATAATTAATATAGTTTTATCATTTTAAACTAAAATGTCCTTTTCGTTCGTATTGTTTTCCTTTAGTATCTACAAATTTTGCTACAAACCAATAATCGGATTTTATTGCTAACGTACCTAAATATAAACC
>WFMU01000266.1 GCA_015488935.1 Flavobacteriaceae bacterium
AATTTAAAATTACCCAAAAAAGTTACTAGCAAAAAAAATAAATCGTACTCTTTTGAGGATGCGCTTATTAAAGATAAAACTGCGGCGTTTTTAATTATAAAAAAAGATAGTATTTTATACGAAAAATATTTTGATGGTTTTGATAAAAGTAGCTTATTAGCTTCTTTTTCTGTTTCAAAATCTTTTTTAGCTACCATGATTGGAATTGCTATTAATGAAGGAAAGATCACTTCTGTAAAAGATGCAATTACAAAATATTTACCAGATTTAGACAAAGAGAAATTTGAGCATATCACCATAGAAAATTTATTGAATATGCGTAGTGGAATTCTTTCTAAAAAAGATTTTTTAAACCCTTTTGGACAAATTGTAAGGATGTATTACGGTAAAAATTTACGTAAATATATGCGTAAAATTAAAATCCAAAAAAAAGCTGGTATTTCGTACGATTACAGTAATGTAAACTCCCAATTACTAGCAATTATTTTAGAAAATGCTACAGGAAAATCGGTAGAAAAAAATCTAGAAGAAAAAATATGGAAACCTTTAGGTATGGAATACAATGCAACTTGGAGTGTAGATAGCAAAAAACATAAAATGGTAAAAGCTTTTTGCTGTATTAACGCTAGTGCCAGAGATTATGCTAAAATTGGTCGTTTATATTTAAAAAAAGGCAATTGGAATAGCAAACAAATTATTCCACAAGATTGGGTTATCAAATCTACCACCTTTACTACGCCAAAAAATAATTTTAGATATACCTATCATTGGAAACATAGTGTTACTTACGAAATTGTAACCGATTCTACCAAGTATCCAGATTTGTATGTAAATGGTGGCTATTTTATGGATAAAAATAATAAGCGAAAAGATTTTATTATTTATCCATATCCAGCCTTTTTTGCTATTGGTATTTTAGGACAATTTGTTTATGTTTATCCAGAAAAAGAGTTAATTATTGTTCGATTAGGAAAACAAGATCGTGTTTTTGAATGGGAGAATATTATGAAACAGATTGTAGCGCTAAATTAATCTTTGTAAAGTCGTTTTACCAAAACGCCTTTACTTACAAAAGATGCTCTACCTTAAACTCTTCGTCTTTAAAAGTAACATTATACTGTTTTTTATTATTTAAAATTACAGCTTTAAAAGGAGCAGATTCTGTTTTGACTTTTGTTGGAAACCAAGTCTTTTTTTCTTCTTTATTTACTAATAAAAACAATCCGTCTTGTGTTCCATTGCAAGCAAATCTTTCGTAGCTACCTTTCCATAATTTTGAATGTATAGAATCTTCTAATAGTTTATCGTGTTTTTTTATTGTTTTAGATGGTGCTCCAATTTCATTTACACTAATAATCTGTGTGTTGTTAAATTCTTCGTTTACTGCATTTTCTAAATCATATCGCACTATAAACTCCGTTATATTTCCTGTTCCATCGTAAAAATATACTGATTCTGCATTCCATGATTCAAAAAATTGTGTTTCAAATTTTGCTTCTATTTTTACAATTTCTAATCGTTTCTTTAACCAATTTACTGCTTCATTTAGTTTATTAGATGGTATCAAAAAACAATAATGGTATTTATAATCACACTCCGAATATTCAAAAATTAATTTTGTATAACCTATCTGAATTGAAAACTTATTTTCTTTTTCTTCTAGTAAATTAAATCCTAATTTTTTTGTGTAAAATTCTTTTTGTTTTGAAATACTATTTGTATACAAAATTAATTCTTGAATTTTCATATCTAATTATTTTTAAGCACTTAAAAAAGCGGCATACATCCATACTAATTTTTCTTGTTCACGTACATAATCGCTCATTAATGCACTAGTACCTTCATCGCCAATTAGGTTTGCTACATTTAAAATATTACGTTGCTTGGTTAATAATATTTTAAAAGAATCTAAGATTTCATTTACGGCAATATTGCCATTAAAAGACTTACTAAATTCTTTTATAGTAGCTTTTTTTACATAGTTTGAGAAATTGTGTTCAGGTGCGTGTCCTAAGGTCAAAATACGCTCTGCTACATCGTCAATTTTTATAAAGAGGTCGTTGTATAGTTCTTCAAATTTTAGGTGTAATTCAAAAAAATTACTTCCTTTTATTTTCCAATGAAATCCTCTTACATTCTGATAAAAGATGGAGTAGTTTGCTAACAAATCATTTAATTCTATTGCTAATTCTTTTACTTTTACTTTATCCAGACCTATTTGGTTTAATTTATTTTTCATGGTATTTGTTTTTATAGTTCTTTTTTACACAGATAAAAATCTGTTCTTTCGCAAGTGTTATCGTTTAATCTTTCATTCATTTCTTCTAATGTCTTTGGTGGTGGAATAATTACTTTATCGCCTTCTTTCCAATCTAGCGGCATTGCTACTTTAAATTTATCAGAAACTTGCAATGCGTGTAATGCTCTTAAAATTTCATCCATATTTCTTCCTACATTTAAAGGATAGTACATAATTAATCTAATTTTTTTAGAAGGATCTATAAAAAATACGGCTCTTACGGCTGCAGTTTCACTCTCGTTTGGTTGTAGCATTCCATACAACTTCGATACTTTCATATCTATATCTGCTATAATTGGAAAATCGAAATATACTCCTGTATTTTTCTTTACATTATTTACCCATCCTAAATGTGCATGAACACTATCGATACTTAAGCCCATAAGTTCGGTATTTAATGCTGTAAATTCGTCTTTACGCAAAGCGAAACCACTCATTTCTGTGGTACAAACTGGCGTAAAATCTGCTGGATGAGAAAATAAAACTATCCATTTATCTTTTGCAAAGTTGTTAAATTCTATTTTTCCTTTGGTAGTTACTGCGGTAAAATTTGGAGCTTTATCTCCAATTCTAGGCATGATATTTTGGTTTTCTTGTGTTTCCATGATGTTATTTTTTTAATGGTTAAATATTTATACTACAAAGATATAGTAACATGAATGTTTATTGCTATAAATATAATCGATATTTTTTATTTTAGAATAAATATATTTTATATATGTTTATTTTAACGAATAATAGATAAACGACTACGAATTCTATATGAGCACTAATTACACTTTTAAATGTCGCTAATTTTGAGGCAGAATTAATCATTAATACCATTTATTATGAAAACTATATTTACCATTTTAGCATTATTTATAAGTAGTTCTATTTTTAGTCAAGATTTTAAAACAACTACAGATTATAAAATTTCGGATTTAAAATCGGTTTTAAACACTACTAAAATTGATTATAACAAACAAATGGAAGTTTATCTAATTAATAAAGATGACGAGCCTTTGGTAAAACTTATCGATTTATCAAAAAATGATTTGGATTTATTTTTAGATACTAGTATTGAAATTCTAGAAAATCCAAATCTAAAAAATGTGAAAGCTATTTTAAAAGTAAAATTTGAGTTTTTAGCTTGTTGTATCGAAACAGAAACACAATATTTTGCTATAACCAACGAAAATTTACTCACCAAGTTGCCTATTCTAAATTTTACACAATGTGAGTTAAGTGATTCTAAATTGGAATATATTTTTCCAAATCAAGAAAATGGCCAAGAGAATACTATTTTAGAAGTAATGGCACATTACAATAAAAAAGAACAGATAAAATCTATCGAAATTTTAAATCGTGTGGTTTGGGAAGAAAGAGATGCTGTTGAAGAATATTCTTATAACTACGAAAATTAATTGCTATGAAAACGATACATACTATTATACTGCTTCTTTTTATAACGGTTTCTATGCAAAGTCAATCCAAATCGTTTATTAAACGTATAGAAAAATTAAACAAATACGCTAGTTTATACGAAAAAATAAATGCTTACGATGAATTTACAAAATTTAGTGATTTAAAACTTTCTAAAAAAGACACTAAAGAAGTTAAATCTAACGAACTTGAAGTTTACCAAACAAAAAACAAAGATTCGATAAAAACTTTTGCGTTGATTGATTTTTTTCAAGATAAAATGGAAACCTTAATTGATGAAATTACACATCATAAAGATTTTACACAATACGATATTACGGAACTCATAGATTTTGAAACCATTCATATTGCAAAATCTGACGATAATAAGCTCTTTAATTTTACTTTTGATGAAAAAACTGGTGGTAGCTATCGAAGTCAAATATCTATTATGTATTATGTTAGCGATAATGAAAAGGAAATAGATTACGATTTGTTTAATATTGATGGTTACTACGATATTAAAACTATCTATACCACCGAAGGTACAAAATACATTCTTATTGGTGCTGTACAAGGCTGCACTTTATGTTTTGAGGAACATATTAGTTTGGTACAATTTAAAAATAATGCTTTTGAAATAGATTTTGAATACGGTATTAATTATAGAGATGGCGAAACGGCAAATCTAACTTATAACGAAATTAATCAGACTATTACCGCAACTTATGTAACAGATGATTTGACCTACGAATGCTATTGCGAAAACGAATTAGATACCAATCCAGATAGTGCTTACAACAGCGATTTAAAAGAAGAAAATTTAAAACCTAAAAAATGTAGTTGTACTTTTATATTTAATGGAACTACTTTTGAAACACAAAAAGCATCGTTTGAAATGGTTAGGAATTAAAATTTTATTCCAAAAACCAACATTTTAAATTTATATTTGTAGTCCAATGCAACAACTAAAACACTTTTTTCTTTTTCTTAGCTTCTTTTTTGCAAGTACTGTTTTTGCACAAAACAAGCAAATTAGAGTGTATAACTTAGAAAATGGCTTACCACAATCGCAAGTATATGATATAATACAAGATAATAAAGGTTATTTATGGCTTGGTACGCAAGGTGGTGGTATTGCTCGTTTTGATGGAAATCAGTTTAAAGTTTGGAACGAAAAAAAAGGGTTACTCTCTAATTATATTTATGCACTTGCTTATAAAAATGACAGCCTATTTGTTGGTACAAAACATGGTTTGTCGGTAAAAGTAAAAAATAGGTTTTTCAATTATAGAGCACCAAAAATCAATAAAATACTAGCTAAAAACCATACAATTTATTTAGCAACTAATAGTGGTCTATATCAATTTAAAGATAGCTTACAAAAAATAAGTATTTTAAAAAATACGGTTATAAATGATATTCTATATCGCAATAATTGGTTTTGGATTGCTACAGAAACTGGACTTTGGAAGGTTAACAGCGATTTTTCGAACAAGACAAAATTGAGTAATTTTAATTTTAAATCGATTTGCTACTACAAACAAAATGTACTTTGTGCTTCGTTTAACAATGGTGTTTTTCTTTTTGAAGAAGAAAATACAAATACCATTGCACTTCCAATAAATGATACCAAACGTATTAATTCGATAGCTATTTTAAATGAAAATGAACTTTGGATTGCCACAGATAATAATGGCATTTCGGTAATTAATGCCGATGATTATGCTTGGATTAATAAAATTAATAAAGAAAACACATTGCCAATTTTGCACATTAGAAAGTGTATTAGTGATAATCAATCTAATATTTGGGTTGCTTCTTCTGGTGGTGGTTTTTTTAAGTTTTTCGAAAATAATTTCATTCATTTTAGTAAAAAGAATGGTTTAAAAGGAAATCGTGTTTATGCGGTACATCAGGCTAATGATGCCATATATGTATCTAATTCTGAAAAAGGTATTAGCAAAATTGACAGTCTTGGATTGCATTCTATTGAGCAAGATAATGGCTTTTTAAATGTAAAAGTTAAAACAATTGCAAACGATACCAATAATAATTTGTTTGCTGGAACGGATGGTAAAGGTATTTTAGTATTACACAATTCGGTGCGAGATTCTGTTATTAACCATTTAGACGAAAATAATTTTATTGTACAAGATAGTATTAAAGTAAACTATCAATTTACGGATACGTTAGATGTAAATAATGGTTTACCATCGGATTGGATAAAAAAAATACTTGTAAAAAATAATAAAATTTGGGTAGCAAGTTACTCTAGTGGTATTGCAAAATTTAGTTACGATACTAGTACAAAAGAAATTACCAATTTGGTGAATTATGGACTGAACAAACATTTAAAAGATTTATCAATTAACGATATTGCTTTTGACGATTTGGGAACGCTTTGGTTTGTTACCAAAAAAGGATTACTTGGCACCATAAAAAATAATACCGTTACCAATCTTGACAAAGTGACTCCAAAAAACACGTCTATTAGAACCTTATTATTTCATCATAGACAATTATTTTTAGCAACTTCTGGAAAGGGAATCTGGTGGTCTGATTTAAGCAAACCGATAAAATTTAAACCGCTTGTTGGTAAAAAAGAATTATATTCCAATAATATTTACCAACTTATTTTTGATACTAAAAATCAACTTTGGGCTGGTAGCGAAAATGGTGTGGACAAAATTATTTTAGATGCCAATAATAATATTAAAGAAGTACACCATTTTGGTAGAAATGATGGTTTTTTAGGTATTGAAACTTGCCTTAATGCTGTGGCAAAAGACAATAAAAATAATCTGTGGTTTGGTACAATTTATGGTTTAACAAAATACCAGCCTACGACAACTGTTTTTAAACAAAAAAAACCAAAACTATTTTTTGAGGAAATTGAAATAATGAACGAAAGCTTGGATACTATTCCGCTACAAAAACTTACCAATTCTAAGCAGGTTTTACAACTAAATGCCAATCAAAATTTATTATCTTTTTATTATAAAACAGTCGATTTAAACAATCCGAAAGAATTGCAATATCGTTGGAAAATAGACGATTCTAAATGGAGTAATTGGAACTCAGACACCAAAGTAAATATTGCTTCTGACTATGGAAAACACCAATTTTCTGCACAATCGAGAAATTTAGATTGGATGAAAAGTGATGTTGTTAGCATACAGTATAACAGAGAAAAACCATTATTTAAAAAAACATGGTTTCTATGGTTGCTTTCTTCGATTTTTGGACTCTTATTAATCTTATTCTCCGTATTGTATTTTAAACGTTTAAAAGCAAAAAACAAAAAAGAAAAAGAACATTTACAATTACAAAACGATTTGCTTTCTTTAGAACAAAAGGCATTGCGTTTGCAAATGAATCCACATTTTATTTTTAATGTGCTTAACGGTATTAAAGCAATGAGTATTTCGGATGTAAAAACCATGCATACGACCATTAATAAGTTTGCGAGTTTGTTACGTGCAACCTTAACCAATTCGCGCGAAAATAGCATTACACTCGCGCAAGAAATTACAACTTTAAAAAATTATATTGAGGTAGAACAACTCATGTCCGAAAAACCATTTACCTATACTTTAGAAGTAATTTCAGATTTGGATATCGAAGAAATTTTAATTCCGCCAATGCTCATACAGCCTTTTGTAGAAAACGCTATTAGGCATGGTATTATGGCTGTAAAAAGAAAAGGTAAATTAGATATTCAGTTTAAAACAGATACACATTTTTTATATGTTACAATTACCGATAATGGTATTGGTATTTATCAATCTAAAAAAGAAAAAAGAAAAAGTAATCACCAATCTATGGCATTGCAAGTAACCAAAGAGCGTATTGAACATCTTGTAGGAATGAACAGTTTAAAAATTGAAGAAATTACTACTAAAAACAATAAATTAGAAGGTACTAAAATAAGTTTTAAAATACCTTTAGTAACAGATTACTGATTTAGAAAAAAAATGGAATTCTAAAAAATACAAGAAAATTATAATACTGATAATCAGCTTTTTAAATCAAATATTTTAAAAAAAATAATTTTTGGCACAGTACTTGAAACTACTACATCAAATGCGGAAGCCGAAAAGCAAATAGAGTAGGCATAATCCTTAAACCATAATATTATGAAGAACAGGATACTTTTTATTTTAGGAGTGCTTATGATGGTTTCAACTGTTGAAGCTAATACAAGCAAAGAACAACCAAACAACAAATGGGATTATGACTATTATCACGAAGCAGAACCAATTTCATTTATGGAACGAGGAATTAAATTTTTTATTTTTCCAGATGGGCAAATGGATTTTGATATTCATGGAAATGACCAAGATACAACAACCGAGTATTACTATAAGAGTAAAAATAGAAGAGCAAAATCAAGAACATCGGTAAGATACGGTGGCGTACCAGTAACAAGAGATTACAGAGGTAGAGTAATACGAGTAGGAAGAGTTTTTATAAACTATAATTACAGAAGTAAAGTAAGCAGAATAGGTTCGGTATTTATTGGATATAGAAGAAATAGAATGACGAGAGTTGGTGGTTTACGAATTATTTACGATAGATATGGCGTAAGATATATTGGAAATGTAAAACACAGACATTACTACGATACTGGCTATTATCACAATTTTTATGACGATTATTTTTGGGATAATATAGTGTATGATTTTGATGATGATTTCTTTGATGATGATGATTTTTATGAAGATTACGAGCAGTTTGAAGAAGATGACGATTACTACTACTACAGATCAAAAAACTCGAATACTAAAAATTATAAAGGAAGAAGTACAGGCAAACAAAAAATGATTAAGCGTAAAAAAAGAAAATCGGAACACCACGCTAATCGAGGATACAGAAAACATAAAAAAGACGATTAAAATAAAACTTTTTAAAAGAGGCAATTGCTGAGAAAATAACTCCCAAAGTCAAAATGATTTTGGGAGTTTTTATTGACTAAATATTTAACGTTTAAACAATACCATTTAAACTTTGAAATATAATTACAAATCTAAAGGTCTTTTACATGAACCTTTTTTGTTCTTTATCAAATTCCTAAAAAAAGTAATATTTTTTAAGAATAATGCAATAAATTAGAAAATTATTATTTTATTTTTTAGCTATCTTAGAAGTGACTTTAGTATCTTTGTTTTCTCATTTAAAATGAAGTTTAAAGACTAATTGAATAAAGAATTAGAAAACGTTTAAATAAAATTTTAAGAACAATAAATTAAAAAGACCACATGGTAGTGGTAGAACCTAATAACAGCAATAAACTATGTCAACACCTAAAATTATTTACACAAAAACAGACGAAGCACCAGCATTAGCAACACGTTCGTTTTTACCAATAGTAAAAGCATTTACAACCACATCTGGAATAGCAGTAGAAACAAAGGATATATCGTTATCTGCAAGAATTTTAGCCATATTTTCAGACTATTTACAAGAAAATCAGAAAGTAAATGATGCTTTGGGAGAACTTAGTGAGTTGGTAAAAAAACCTGAAGCCAATATTATAAAATTGCCAAACATTAGTGCCTCTGTACCACAACTAAAAGCAGCAGTAAAAGAACTGCAATCTAAAGGATATAATTTGCCAGATTTTCCAGAAGATCCAGAAACCGACGAAGAAAAGAAAATTAAAAAGTTATACAACAAAGCAAAAGGCTCTGCTGTAAATCCTGTAATACGAGAAGGAAATTCTGACAGAAGAGCACCAAAAGCAGTAAAAAATTACGCACGTAAAAATCCACATAAAATGGGTGCATGGACAGCAGCCTCTAAAACACACGTAGCAACCATGAGCGAAGGAGACTTTTTTCATAACGAAAAATCGGTAACCGTAGCTAATGCAATCAGTATTAAAATAATACACGAAGATACTAATGGTAAAGAAACTATTTTAAAAGATTCGTTTGATTTATTAAAA
>WFMU01000267.1 GCA_015488935.1 Flavobacteriaceae bacterium
CTATTCTAAAATGTATTAATAATTGTATATTTATCCGTGCAATATAAACATATTTTTATACGATAACGCGCTAGTTATCTCAATTATTTAAGATGAATTAAAATGAATTTAGACGATAATACACAGTTTTTTTTAGAAAATATATTTGATAATACAAAAATTGCTTTTGCAATTAAAACAGATAGTGAGTTAGAACGCGCTTATTTTTTATTTAAAATGATAAAAAGTGAGCCTTTAGTTCGTATTGGAACTGCCATTACTAATTTTGCACTAAAAGCACACATGCCTGTAGAACACTTAATTAGAGCATCGGTTTTTGACCATTTTTGTGGTGGAATTACCGAAGAAGATTGTATGCCAACCATAGAAAAAATGTTTGCTAAAAAAGTTCATGCTGTATTAGATTATTCGGTCGAAGGCAAAGAAACAGACGAACAATTTGATTATGCCATGAATAAAACACTAAAAATTTTGGATTTTGTAAAGGCAAAAGAAAGTATTCCTTTTGCTGTTTTTAAACCAACTGGTTTTGGAAGGTTTGCAATCTATCAGAAAATCACAGAAAATAAACCCTTATCTGATTCCGAACAAAAAGAATGGCAAACTATAGTTGCTCGTTATGAACGTGTTGCTAAAAAAGCTTTTGATAATGATGTACCTTTATTAATTGATGCAGAAGAAAGTTGGATGCAAACTGCGGTGGATGATTTAGTTGAAAGTTTAATGGAAAAGTACAATAAAAATAAAGTAATTGTTTATAGCACTTTGCAAATGTATCGTTGGGATAGGCTAGATTATTTAAAAAATTTACACAAAAGAGCTACCGCAAAAGGTTATTATGTTGGTATGAAATTGGTTCGAGGTGCTTATATGGAAAAAGAGCGTGAAAGAGCGGCAGAAAAAGGATATAAATCGCCAATTTGTAATACCAAAGATGAAACGGATGAAAACTATGATGCAGCAGTATTATACATGATGGAAAACGAAAAAATGGCCATTTTTGCAGGTACTCATAATGAAGAGAGTTCACTTAAATTAATAGAATTAGCACACAAACACCAAATTAAAAATAATGATGTTAGAATGTGGTTTGGACAACTTTACGGTATGAGCGACCATATTAGTTACAATTTGGCTGCAAAAGGGTATAATGTTGCAAAATACTTGCCTTTTGGACCAGTACGCGATGTAATGCCATATTTAATACGACGAGCAGAAGAAAATACTTCGGTTGCAGGGCAAACAACAAGAGAACTACGATTGTTAAAAACAGAGCGAAGACGTAGAAAATTAACGAAATAGCATGTACACTTATATTGCTCTTCTGCGAGGAATAAATGTTTCTGGAAAAAATAAAATCTTAATAGCAGATTTAAAATTGCTTTTTAAAGATTTAGGTTTTGAAGGAATTCAAACATACATTCAAAGTGGAAATGTGATGTTTAAGACAACTAAAAAGAATAAGATTACATTGGCTACATTAATTTCAAATAAAATAACTGAAGTTTTTGCATACCATATTGCAGTAGTTGTAAAAAACAAACAAGAATTAATCGAAATTGTTGCTAACAATCCTTTTCTTAACAAAGATATAGATACAAAAAAACTGTATGTAGCCTACCTTCAAACTATTCCAAAAGACACGCAAAAATTAGATGATTTTAATTTTGGAAACGATACATACCAATTGGTAAAAGACGTTATTTATCTAAAATATGAAACTGGAGCAGGAACAACCAAATTGACAAATAGCATTATTGAGAAAAAATTAGATGTAATTGCAACATCACGAAATTGGCGAACTACTTGTAAATTAGTAGAAATGTTAAGCAATTAATATATTTGATTGGTGAGTAAATCATCAAAAGATTCTTTTTTACGAATTACGGTAGTTTCTTCATTATAATAAAATAATTCCATTGGACGTAATCTAGAATTGTAATTCGATGCCATAGAAAAACTATAAGCACCTGCATTTTCAATACAAATAATATCACCAACACTTGGTTTGTTAAGTACTCTTTTTTTACCAAAATAATCATGCTCACAGATATAACCAACAATATTATATGCTTTATCAGAAGATTTGGCACTGCTAATATTTCTAATATGATGGTATGCGTTGTAATACATTGGTCGTATCAAATGATTAAAACCAGAATTAATAAATACATGGCGATTTTTTATCGTGGTAATTTCTGTTAGTAAAAGTCCAGCATTACTCACTAAAAACTTTCCAGGTTCAATAATAAGTTTTAAGTCATTACTATATTCTTTTTTAAAGGTATTAAATAAGGAAGTAAGTTGTGTGCCTATTTCAAAAATATCAATAAAATTATCATCTTTTTTATATTTAACTTTAAAACCACCACCAAAATTGATAAATTTTAAATCTTTGAATTGTTTGGCAACATTAAAAAGCACATTGGCAGAATCTTTAAACGAATTGATACTAGCAATATCTGAACCTAAATGAATATGAAATCCATGAATTTGTAGGTTATGTGTATCTTTGAGTTTATGTAGTTCTTCAATTTTATTTAATGCTAAACCAAATTTAGATTTTTTTCCAGCAACTTTAATTTTTTTATTTCCACCAGCAACAATTTTAGGATTAATACGTACAGCAATAGATTTTTTAGTGTTTAATTTTGCGTATTGCTCTATTTGAATCATATTATCTAGGGTAATATTTACATGTAGATTTAAAGCTTCTTCAATTTCAGAAAAAGGCGTACCATTTGGTGTAAAAAATATTTCATTGGCTTTAAAACCTGCCAAAAAAGCCAGTTTTACTTCATTAATAGATACCGTATCTACACAAGCACCCATTTTTTTTACAAACTTTAAAATAGCAATACTACTTAAAGCTTTCATCGCATAATTTACTTGAAAATCTGTACAGTTATGGAATGCTTTTAAGATATTTTTATATTTGGTTTCAATGGTATTACCATCGTATATATAAAAAGGGGTTTTGTACTTTTTTGTTAAATCTAAAAGATAATTGTCTTTAATCATATTTATGCGTTTCATACTAAAATAGTATATTTATCCAAATTTTAATTCCAGATGAAAAATATTATATTTTTATACC
>WFMU01000268.1 GCA_015488935.1 Flavobacteriaceae bacterium
AGCGTCAGATGTGTATAAGAGACAGGGATTCTGTTTATAATATGCCTTATTGGTATTTTTTATTCCATACCATTAATGATTGAAGGTAGTCAACCTTGTTCTGGTGATGGTTGTCTTATCCATATTTTACTTTTTTTAGGAATCATTATTTTTATTCCATCTATTTCCATTGCATTATTTATTCTATACAAATCATTAAAAAACAGAAAAATCAATACTTTGTCAAAAAAATAACAGGCTACTCTAAAACACGCTGGTACACTTCTAAATACTGTGGTAAAATCTCTTCTAAAGTAAAGATTTTAGAATGTGCATAAGCATTGTCTTTAAATTGATTTAGAGTTTTTTCATCTTTTAGAATATGTATGGCATTTTGTGCCATTTCTTCAACATTGCCAACAGCACTTAAAAAACCTGTCATACCATTTAAATTCACTTCGGGCAAACCGCCAGAATTCGTAGAAATAATTGGTGTTCTTGCTGCCATTGCTTCTAATGCAGCAAGTCCAAAACTTTCGGTTTCTGAAGGTAATAAAAACAAATCGGAATAACAAAGTATCTTATTTACTTCATTAGAATTACCCAAAAATAACACTTTATCTTTGATGGCAAATTCTTTACAAAGAAAATCAACTTTTTCACGTTCTGGACCATCTCCAACCAAAATTAAACGAGATGGAATTTCTTTTTGTACTTCATTAAAAATACGAATAACATCTTCTACACGTTTTACAGGTCTAAAATTACTGATATGCGTAATAATACGTTCGTTATCCATTGCCAAAGAGTTTCTACTACACTCCGAGTCGTCTATTTTTGGATATTTTTTAGTATCGATAAAATTATAAATTACATCAATATCTTTTTTAACAGTAAATAACCGCAAGGTATCGTTTCGTAAACTATCTGAAACAGTAGTTACTGCATTGGAATTATTAATACTAAACTCCACTGCCGTTTTATAAGAAGGATGACTACCAACTAAGGTAATATCTGTACCGTGTAACGTAGTTACAAAAGGAATATTTTTACCACTTTCTGCCAACATTTTCTGAGCCATGTATGCAGCATAGGCATGTGGAATTGCATAATGTACATGCAACAAATCGAGATTGTAATGCAAAACAATATCTACCAATTTGGTAGAAAGTGCCAACTCGTACGGTTGGTAATGAAAAAGTGGATATTCTTCTACAAAAACTTCGTGGAAATACACGTTTTTAGTTAATAAATCCAATCGTACAGGCTGATGATAGGTTATAAAATGTACCTCGTGATTCTGTTTTGCTAATGCCAAACCCAATTCGGTTGCTACTACACCACTTCCACCAAAAGTTGGGTATAAGACTATTCCTATTTTCATTTATTTAGTTTAAATTTGCTTAGTCGATAAACGGTACTTTTACTTTCTTGGTAAGTATCTTTTTTTTATCGCATGTAAAATTAATTTTTTTAATGGAGTTCCAAGCATTTTTAACAAAAATATCACAACTAAATATAGAAAAACAAAAACCACTTTTTGATGGACTTGCTGCACAACTAAAAATGACACCTAAAGAGCGTCTTAAATTTGATTTTACAAAAATTAAAAATCCAAAAGAAGCTGCTGTACTTGCTCTTTTTTATCCAAATGCTGCAAACGAAACTTGTTTTTTGTTAACGTTAAGAGCCAATTATAAGGGTACACATGCAGCACAGATTAGTTTCCCTGGAGGGAAAAAAGATACTGCTGATTATTCATTAGAAGACACTGCTTTACGCGAAACACAAGAAGAAGTTGGTATTAAAACTAAATATATTAAAATTGTTACTCCTTTACACAAAACTTATATTCCGCCAAGTAATTTTTGGGTATTTCCATTTATTGGAATCACGCAAAGTACACCAAAGTTTATCAAAAATTACGAAGTAGAAAAACTACTAGAAATTCCATTAAAAGAGTTGCTAAACGATACAAATTTAACAACAAAAATACTATCTACATCGTATATGGAAAATATTAGTGTACCGTGTTTTAAATTTAACGATTATATTGTTTGGGGTGCTACTGCAATGATTTTAAACGAAATAAAAGAATTAATTTTACTTTGCTTGGATGCGTAAAATTTTTCGAAATTTAAACTGCCATTTTTTAACAAATTTAACAATAGCATCCTTTAATTTATCTTATTATTTTGTATTTTAGCATTCCTAATTTACAACTAACAAATGAAATTATACAAACAAGATGTTTTTGGAAAAGCCTTATTTTTAAAACGAATATTAATTTTTGTTTTAGGCGTTATTTCACATCGTAGATATAGATACTTTAATACTTTACAAATAGAAGGTTCCGAAATTATTAGAGAACTACCAGATAAAAATGTATTGTTTGTGTCTAATCACCAAACTTATTTTGCAGATGTGGTTGCTATGTTTCATGTTTTTAATGCTGCCTTACGTGGTAGAGTAAATTCCATAAAAGATATTGGTTATTTATGGAGGCCGAAACAAAATTTATACTTTGTTGCGGCAAAAGAAACCATGCGTGCTGGATTATTACCTAAAATAATGGCGTATGCTGGAGCAGTTTCTATAGAAAGAACATGGCGTTCTAAAGGAAAAGAGGTAAAACGACAAGTAAAAATGTCGGATGTTAATAATATAAGTAAAGCTTTAAAAGATGGTTGGCTAATTACATTTCCACAAGGAACTACAAAGCCTTTTAAACCAATTCGAAGAGGTACTGCACATATTATTAGACAAAATAAACCTATTGTTATTCCTATTGTAATTGATGGTTTTAGACGCTCATTTGATAAAAAAGGATTACTTATTAAGAAAAAAGGCGTATTGCAATCTTTTGTAATTAAGCAACCGTTAGAATTTGATTATGAAAATGATTCGGTTGAAGATATTATCGAAAAAATTGAATATGCTATTGAACAACATCCTTCCTTTTTAAAAGTGCCTGAAGTAGAAAAGAAAAAATACTTTGAGCAGGAAGAGGAATTAAACAAAAAAAGAACTTTTTGGGATAATTATTAAACTTTATACTTTCTACAAAAAAATCTTTAGAAGTAATACACGCGCTATTTTAGAATAAATTTACACGCCAATCCAATGCCGTATTATACCATAAATTGCCATTTTTTACTTGTAAAGGTGAAGCGATATTATTTGTAAACAAACTTCCTGTACCAAGTCCTTGTGGTATTTTTGTACCCAAACTATAGGTGTATTGTGCAATGGCATTTAAACCAATATTGCTTTCTAATGCAGAAGTAATCCACCAACCGATATTTTCTTTTTTTGCCAAAGTAATCCATGTATTTGTTCCTTGAATTCCACCAATTAAACTTGGTTTTAAGATAATGTATTGTGGTTTTATACTTGCCAATACTTGTGCTTTGTCTTTTGTTTTAAAAACACCTATTAATTCTTCATCTAAAGCAATATCTAAGGGTGTTTTTGCACATAATTCAGCCATTTCTTGCCATTGTTTTACACGTATTGGTTGCTCAATGGAATGTAGCTCTAAATCTGATAATCGTTTTAATTTTTCTAAGGCTTCGATTGGTTTAAACGCACCATTTGCATCTACACGCAAGGTAATTTCTTTAACGGAAAAATCTTTTCGTATTGATTTTAGTAAATCGAGTTCTGTATTAAAATCAATAGCTCCAATTTTTAATTTTATGGTAGTAAATCCTGTTTTTAATTTTTCTTTGATTTGTTGCCTCATAAAATCTGCTGTTCCCATCCAAACCAGACCATTAATAGGTACGGATTCCTTTCCATTGGTAAAATCAGATGGAAACAAAGTAAATTTATCGATACTCTCCAAGGATAAAAATGCTTGTTCTAATCCAAATTGTATGGATGGAAATGTTATTAATTCTCGAAGTAAATCTTCTTTTGGCAAATTAATATGTTTACAAAGCCATTGTAATTTAGTTTCGTAATCTGGTACATCATCTGCACTTAAGCCTCTAAAAACAGCACACTCTCCTACTCCTTTTTTACCTTTATTTTCAATCTGTAAAAAAAAAGTCTCTTTTGTTCGTAAAACACCACGCGATGTACCACTTGCTTGTTTAAATATTAAAATGTATTTTTTATAAGTCGCTTTCATATTATTAACACAAAATTATAGTATTATTTATTATAATATGTATAAATCTTTTTAAATTTGCTAACATGCAGAAAGAAAAAATCCATATTTATTTTGTACCAGGCTTGGCAGCAAGTACCAGTATTTTTGAATATATAAAATTACCAGAAGATCGTTTTGAAATTCATTTTATTCCTTGGTTAATTCCTAAAACCAAAAAGGAAGAACTTGCCGATTATGCAAAAAGAATGTGCAAAAGTATTAGCGAAACCAATTTTGTACTTGTTGGTGTTTCTTTTGGAGGAATTGTAGTACAAGAGATGCGTAAGTTTTGTAAACCTCTTAAAACCGTTATCATTTCTAGTGTAAAACATCATAACGAGTTTCCATTACGATTAAAAATTGCAAAAAAAACAAAAGCGTATAAACTTGCACCTATTAAAGCATTGGCAAATATAGAATCTTTTGCAAAATATGCTTATGGAGATACTATAAAAAAACGTGTCGAGCTTTATAAAAAGTACCTCTCTATGCGTGATGAAAAATATTTACCTTGGGCAATTCATAATGTTTTGCATTGGAAACAAGATAAGGTTAATGAAAATTTAATTCATATTCACGGAAATAAGGATGGAATTTTTCCGATAAAAAATATTAAAAATTGTATTGTTATTGAAGGCGGAACTCATGTGATGATACTTAATAAGGCTAAACAAATAAATCGTATATTAGCAGAAATTTTAAATTAAATCTATATCAATTATGAAAACACTATTAACCTTTACTCTCTTAATTAGCAGCTTCTTTTGTTTTGGACAAATAAAATCAGACAATCTAACTGGAAGCTGGAAAAATGAAACTAATAGCTCTAGCTACTTTAAAGATTCTGTTCCAGGAAATTTTTTTTCTAAAAATTTTGTATTGCAAATTTACAAAAATAGAACCTTTGCCATAAAATCTAAAGAAAAACAAATTCAAGGTAAATGGATTTTAAAAGATTCTGTATTATATTTATTAGATAAAAGAAATATAAAAAAAGTTAAAAAAAGTAAACTACGTATTTATTCGCTTACAAAATCCGAACTAGTTTTAAAACCAAAAAGAGCAAAATCTGAAAAAGCACTGCTAAAATTAGTACGTGTAAAAAGAAGATAAAATGCAGATAGAAGAAACGTTTATGCAAGGTTTATACGTGCTTAAACCAAAAATTTTTATCGATGAAAGAGGCTATTTTTTAGAATCGTACAACCAAAGAAAGATTGCAAATTATATTCAAGCTAATTTTGTACAAGACAACGAATCACTATCCCAAAAAGGTGTTTTACGAGGCTTACATTTTCAGAATCCACCGTATGCACAAGATAAATTAGTACGTGTTATTAAAGGAAGCGTTTTAGATGTTGTTGTAGATTTACGCAAAGGACAACCAACTTATGGCAAGCATTTTGCTATTAAATTATCAGCTAAAAATAAAAAGCAGTTATTTGTACCAAAAGGTTTTGCACATGGTTTTTTAACCTTAAAAAAAAATACTATTTTTAGTTACAAATGTTCTGCTTATTATCGTGCAGATTCCGAAGTATCTATACATTGCTTTGATAAAGATTTGGATATTGATTGGAAAGTAAAAGAGGCAATTCTTTCGGAAAAAGATAAAAAAGGTATAAAATTTAAAACATTTGAGAGTCCTTTTCTTTAAAAGAAGTAGTTATTTAATATATTTGCCTGAAAATCAGAATAAATAAACATAAACCGTTATGACAAAAGCCCATAAATTTATTATCCTAAGTAGTGTTTTCATTGTAAGTGCCTTTTTTATAAAAGCAAAACAACAACCAAACGAACTAAAAGTAACAACAACAAATAGTGAATCTAAAGTTTTATCTAAAAAAGCAAATTCAATTTACGAAATAAAAGCGATAAAGATGCCAAATGAGTTATCTTTTGCAGGAGAACGAGTTCCTTTAGAAATAAAAGATGTTTACGAACGTATGGATAGAGAATTACTAGTAAACACCTACTGGCAATCTAATGCACTTTTATATTTTAAACGTGCAAATAAATTTTTTCCTACGATTGAAAAAATTCTAGCTGAAAATGGCGTACCAGATGATTTTAAATACTTGGCTTTAATAGAAAGTGGTCTTATGAATGTTTCTTCTCCTGCTGGAGCAAAAGGGTTTTGGCAAATTATGAAAACTACAGGAAGAGAAAATGGTTTAGAAATTAATAAAAATGTAGATGAGCGTTATCATTTAGAAAAAGCAACAAAGGTTGCTTGTAACTATTTAAAAAATGCATATAACAAATTTGGAAGTTGGACTACTGCAGCAGCAATGTATAATGCAGGAAGAGCTGGTATTACAAAAAAAATGAGTCAACAGCAAGTTACAAACTATTATGATTTATTACTTGGAGCCGAAACTTCTCGTTATGTTTTTAGAATTATTGCTGCCAAAGAAATCCTTACGCATCCACGTAAATATGGTTTTATTTTTGATAAGGAGGATTTATATACAAAAAAAGAAACATATTATGTTGAAGTAGATAGCATTATTACTAATATTGCAAGTTTTGCAAAATACTATGGCATGAATTATAAAGAGTTTAAAGCATTAAATCCTTGGCTTAGAGAAAATACGCTAAACAATGCTTCTCACAAAAAGTATAAAATAGCTTTACCTTCTAGTTAATCTGGTATTTTTAATATCTTTCTTTAATTTAAGTTTGGATTTTCAGGAGCATTTATCCATAGGTTGTAATGTCCTCCAGATTTAATTAGTTCGTCTCGCCAAAAAGAATTTGGCATTACTTGCAGCACATTTTTATAATTATTTTCTTTCACAATCCACGAAACGGCTTCAATCTCTTCGTCTAATTGATTAGAATCCCAACCAGTATATCCTAAGAAAAAACGAATTTCATCTTCTTTTATTAGATTGTTCTCTAATAATTTTTTAACCGTTTCAAAATCTCCTGCCCAATAAATAGTTTTATCTATTGCAACGCTATTTGGAATTAAGTCTGGTATTCGATGAATAAAATACAGATTATCGTCAGAAACAGGACCTCCATTATAAACAATGTGATTTGATTTTATCTCTGGAATTAAATCATTAATAGTATATATAGAAGGTTTATTAATGATAAATCCTACCGAGCCATTTTCGTTGTGTTCTGTCAATAAAATAACCGACCGACCAAATGATGCATCAGTAAAGATTGATGGTTCTGCCACCAATAGTTTCCCTTTATTTAATTTTTCCCTAAGCATTATCAATTTAATTGATAGGATAAATATAATAAAAATATGCAACAAAAAAAAACTCTCTTAAAAAAAGAGAGTTTTACCGATTTATCGGAACGATAAAAAATCGTTATTAGTTTACAGAATTCTTTAATTCAGAACCTGCTTTGAATTTTACTACGTTTTTAGCTGCAATTTGGATAGCTTTTCCTGTTTGAGGATTTCTTCCAGTTCTTGCAGCTCTTTTAGAAACATCCCAAGATCCAAAACCTACTAAAGAAACTTTTTTTCCTTTTTTAAGGCTTCCTTTTACTGCATCCATCATTCCTGCTAATGCTTTTCCTGCTGCTGCTTTTGAAATTCCTGCTTCTGAAGCCATTGCTTCAATTAATTCTGATTTGTTCATAATATAAATATTAATTGGTTAAAAAATTTATTTTGCTTTTTATAGCAAGGCAAATATAGGTTTTAAAAGGGTTTACACAAGAT
>WFMU01000269.1 GCA_015488935.1 Flavobacteriaceae bacterium
ATTAATCATTTCGCGTACTAATGATATGACCGATAAAACCATCGCTCAAGTAAATGATTTAGAAAACAACATTATTTTTGGAGTAATATTAGTCGTTTTAATTTTAATGTTTTTCTTAGGATTACGTAATGCCGCTTTTGTTGGAATTGCCATTCCTTTGTCTATGTTATTGTCTTTTATTTTACTAAATGCTTTAGGAATTACGCTAAATATGATGGTACTTTTTGCTTTAGTTTTAGCGCTTGGAATGTTAGTGGATAATGGTATTGTAGTGGTTGAAAATATCTATCGTTATATAGACGAAGGTTACTCCAATTACGATGCTGCAAAATATGGTGTTGGCGAGGTTGCTTGGCCAATTATTGCCTCAACTGCAACGACTTTGGCTGCTTTTATTCCTTTAGGATTTTGGCCAGGTATTATGGGACAGTTTATGAAATATTTTCCGATAACCTTAATTATGGTTTTATCCTCTTCGCTATTCGTAGCAATGGTTATTAATCCCGTTTTAACGGAAATGTATATGAAGGTAGAGGAGAAAAAAATTCCATTAAAAAAAGTAATTTTTCAGAGTGTTATTGCAGCAGTTATTGGATTGCTATTTTTAGCCTTAGGATTTAATATTCATAAAAAAGGAATTGTTGCTTTAGGAAATATTTTACTGTTGTATGCAATTTTCAACATTTTATACAAAGTAGCGATAAACCCAGTAATTAATTGGTTTCAAAACTCTTTTTTACCAAGTTTAGAACGCGGTTACGAAAAAGTTTTAAAGTTTTCTTTACGAGGAAAAAATGTATATGTAATGTTCTTTTCAACTTTTGCATTGCTGTTCTTTTCGATGTATCTGATGAAATTATTTCCACCTAACATTTTATTTTTTCCAGAAAGCGATCCTCCACAGATTTATGTGTATTCAGAATTTCCTATTGGTACTACCATTGAAAAAACCAATACCTTAACCTTAGATTTAGAAAAGAAAATTTTAAATTACATTAAACAATACGAAGATAAAGATACGCATAAAAATTACTTGGTAAAATCGGTTATTGCACAAGTTGGCGAAGGTGCTGGCGATCCAGAAAAAGGAAACCAAGGTATTACACCAAACAAATCGAGAATTACTTTAGATTTTGTCGATTTTGTCGATCGAAGAGGTCATAAAACGGCTAAAGTACTCACCGATTTACGTGATATTTTTCAAGGCTATGCAGGAGTTAATATCACGGTAGATAAAAAGAAAAACGGACCACCAGCAGGACCACCATTAAACATCGAAATTACAGGCGATGACTATGATGATTTAATCCAAGTTGCTGCGGATATGAAAAAATTCTTAAAGTCTAAAAATATTAGTGGTGTTGAAGAGTTAAAACTCGATGTAGAATTAGGTAAACCTGAAATGATTGTTAATATTGACAGACAAAAAGCCAATAGATTGAGTGTTTCTACTGGTCAAGTAGCTGATTTGTTAAGAACATCACTTTACGGAAAAGAAATTTCTACGTATAAAGATGGCGAAGATAATTATCCGATAAACATCCGTTTACAGGATAAATTTAGATATGACAAAGATGCTTTAATTAATCAAAAAGTGATTTTTAGAGATCAAATGACTGGTAGAATAAAATCAGTTCCGATAAGCGCTATTGCCTCAACAGTTAATAAATCTACTTTTTCTGCAGTAAAAAGAATTGATTTAAAACGGGTGATTAGTGTTTATACCAATATTTTGGAAGGCTATAATGCTACCAAAGTAGTTGAAAACACCAAACATATTTTAAAAAGCTACAAATTACCTAAAGGATATAGTTATAAATTTACAGGTGAGCAAGAAGAACAAGCCAAGCAAATGGCATTTTTATCTAAAGCTTTACTCATTGCAGTAATCTTAATTTTCTTAATTTTGGTTGCGCAATTTAACTCGGCTATCACACCTGTAATCATTTCATTATCAGTTATACTAAGTTTAATTGGCGTTTTACTAGGATTAATTATCTTTAAAGTAGATTTTGTTATTTTAATGACAATGCTTGGTATTATTTCTTTGGCAGGAATTGTTGTAAACAACGCCATTGTACTCATAGATTATGTTAATTTATTAGTCGATAGAAAAAAAGCGGAACTTAAATTAGAAAAAGGACAATTATTACCAAAACCGTTAATTTTTGAAAACATTGTTCAAGCAGGAAAAACTAGATTAAGACCAGTATTACTTACAGCAATTACAACCGTTCTAGGTTTAATACCTTTGGCTTACGGAATTAATATCAATTTTATAACGTGGTTTCAAACCTACGATGCTCATTTTTATGTTGGAGGAGAAAATGTGATGTTTTGGGGTCCACTTGCAAAAACAGTAATCTACGGATTAACCTTTGCAACTTTCTTAACTTTAGTTATTGTACCTGTAATGTATTACATTTTATTTAGAGTACAATTACGATTTAATAAAAGTAAGATAGCTGAGGTTTGATATAAACCATTCTTTTAGTGATACGATGACTTGAAGTCATCGTATCACTATTTTTTACTAATAACTACTCACGCCGTGACTTTAAGTCACGGTATGAGTAATTTTTATCCAGATAC
>WFMU01000270.1 GCA_015488935.1 Flavobacteriaceae bacterium
CATTATATACAGTATTAGGTATTTTTATTTTTGCAATTGGAGAAATGACTTCAAATCCTAAATTTTCTGATTATATTGCTAAAATTTCTCCTAAAGGAAAAGAAGCATTATATATGGGAACTTATTTTCTACCTGTGGCATTTGCCAATTTACTTACAAAATGGATTACGGGTGATTTATATGAAAAATATGCTGATAAAGTTGCTCTAATTCGTACCGAATTAGCTACAAAAAATATTACCCTTCCTGAGATTGTAAAAGGAGAATATACAAAAAACCAATTTTTAACAGATGCTGCTTCAAAATTAAATATGACGCAAGACCAAATGACATCTTATATCTGGGATACTTATCATCCAAGTACTATTTGGTTTTTTATTGCTGGTATAGGTGTTATTACAATAGTTGGATTGCTTATTTATAATATTATTATAAATAGAAAAGATAATAGCTAAATAATTTAATTATACCTCAAAAAAGCATCTTAATTAACATAGATGCTTTTTTTGTATATTGCAAACTTTATTAACCAATTTTTATTTTATGAGTACAGCAGCAACAGAAAATGATTTTTTTAAGAATGGCGTATTAGGACATCCAGCAGGATTGTTTGTATTGTTTTTTACCGAAATGTGGGAGCGTTTTTCTTACTACGGTATGCGTGTTTTATTAGTATTATTTTTAACTTCTAGTATAACTGGTTTTAATCCTGGTTGGGCTTGGAATCGTAAAGCTGCTCTAGCTCTTTATGGAACTTATGCTTCTTTAGTTTACATCACACCAATAATTGGTGGTTGGTTAGCTGATAATAAATTAGGGTATAAAATGGCTGTAGTTTATGGCGCAATAATTATGACTTTAGGGCATCTTTTTATGGCTTTTGAAACCGAAACATTTTTATATTTAGGATTACTTTGCCTTATTTTAGGAAACGGTTTATTTAAACCAAATATGACATCTATCATTTCACACATGTATAAAAATCATCCCGAAAAGAAAGATGGTGCTTTTACCTTATTTTATATGGGAGTTAATGCAGGTGCTTTTTTAGGAATTTTACTCTGTGGTACTATTGGCGAAAAATATTCTTGGTCTTACGGTTTTGGACTAGCAGGAATTTTTATGTTTTTAGGAATGTTACAATTTTATTTTGCACAACCTTTATTTAAAGGTATTGGAGACAAACCAAGTCAAGAAGAAAAATCAGAAAAACAAATACAAGATACCTTAGAAGAAGGAGAAACTGGATTAAACCATTTTACTTCTGTAGATAAAATATTAATGTATGTTAGTGGAATTTTAGGAGTTTTATACATTATTAATGACCCTTTATATGAAATTTCTAAAATGAAAGGATTAACTCCTATTAATCTTTTCCCTTTTTATATTAAACTTCCTTATTTTGGTATAGTTACAGGTCAAAACTTTATTATTATTGTTGCATTAGTAGCATTTTTAACTTTAATTATCTCTCGTATAAGTAGATATGCTACTGTAGTACGTGACCGTATGATTGCTGTTTCTATTTTTGCCTTTTTTACAGTATTCTTTTGGGCTTCGTTTGAACAAGCTGGAGGCTCTATGAATATTTTTGCAAAAGATTATACTAATCGAATTTTAGTTGACAATTCTGCTTTTATTTTTAAAATTGTAAATACACTAATTTATATTGTTCCATTAGCAATTATTACATGGGTTTTAGCAAAATTAATAAAAGCTTCATTTCATAAAATTAGACTTTCAAATACTATATTAGCTACCAGTTTTACTATTATTTGGGGTATTGTATTGTATTTATTGTATCAAGAGTTTTTAAATGATAAAACTGAAATAACAGCCTCTTGGTTTAATATTTTAAATTCGCTATATATTATTGCCTTTGCACCGTTGTTTTCAAAATGGTGGGAAAGTAAATACAATCCTTCTGCCGCAGTTAAATATGGTTTAGGTTTAGTTTTATTAGGATTAGGTTTTGGTGTATTAGCTTTTGGTTCAAAAGATATTCCTCAGGGAGCAATGACAGCAGCAGTTAGTATCATTTGGCTTGTTTTTGCTTATTTATTCCATACTTTAGGTGAATTATGTTTGTCGCCTGTTGGTTTATCTTACGTATCTAAACTAGTACCAGGAAGAATGATTGCTATGATGTTTGGTGTTTGGTATATTGCAGTTGCTATAGGAAATAAGGCTGCAGGTAAAATGGGTGGAATGATTGATGATATTACAGGAAAATATTCCATGTCAACATTCTTTTTAATTTTCACTTTAATACCAATAGGAGTTGGTGTATTAGCAATGTTATTAAATCCTCTTTTTAAAAAACTAATGCACGGTGTAAAATAAAAACACCTTTTAAAAATATAAAAAAAGAGGCACAAAGCCTCTTTTTTTATTGTATATATCCAAGTATCTTATCTATTTTATTTGTAGTTACAAAATGGTAATTTTTACACGCCTTTTTATAAATTTTTAATGCTTCTTGTCTTCTTCCTGCTTTTATTAAAGCCTTAAAAATTGTAGAAACATACCATCTTCTACCAACATGTGTTAAAAAATATTCTATTTTAGTATCTACTTTATTTGCATGATAATTGTGTTTTATTGCTTGTTCAAACCATACCATAGCCATATAAGAATTAGTTGTATTTGTGAAATTACAATTATTATCCAATGTTTTTAATTGTGCT
>WFMU01000271.1 GCA_015488935.1 Flavobacteriaceae bacterium
ATATTATGGATAGTATCGAATTAAAAAACAAATCTTTAGGTGTTAATAAAATATTTAAATTTGTAATCAAAGAAAATTTAGTTGAAGATTTTAGTCTTGATAAAATAAATAATAGCGCAAAAATATTTTTCGAAAACGAATATCATTCTTTATCGAAAAAGAACAAACTCGATATTATTAACGAATTAGACGAATATTCTTTTTTCAATATAAAAGGATATAATTTCGATAAAAAAGAAAAATCTAAACTTTTTAAATTAATTCTTGTTCTTTCAATATTTAAATCCGAAATAATAAAGCTATTAGAAAATAAAAAATTGGATTATCCTGATTATGGTCCTTTAAAAAGAAAAGCTTCTCCTTCTTTAGAAACCTATGAATATGTTGGAAATAATAAGTTAGAAATACATCCAACAAATAGAAGTTATGGGCTCTTATTTGAATAATAGCACTACTTCCCAGTAAGCATACGTTTTATTTCATTGAGTTTCATCAATGCTTCAATTGGTGTAAGTGCATCGATATTTACAGAAAGTATTTCTTCTTTTATTTCTTCTAATAAAGGGTCGTCTAGTTTAAAAAAGCTAAGTTGCAAATCTTCTTCGGTTGCTTTTTTAAGTTTTTCTTTTATTTCGTCTGATGAGTGACTTTTTTCTAATCGCTTTAATATTTTATTGGCTTTATGAATTACCAAGTTTGGCATTCCTGCTAATTTTGCTACGTGTATTCCAAAACTATGCTTGGAACCTCCTGCCACTAATTTTCGTAAAAAAATAACGTTGTCTTTGAGTTCTTTTACAGATACATTAAAATTTTTGATTCGTTCAAAAGCTTCGGTCATGTCGTTTAACTCATGGTAATGTGTGGCGAATAATGTTTTTGCTTTAGTCGGATGTTCGTGAATGTATTCTGCTATTGCCCACGCAATAGATATACCATCGTAGGTACTTGTTCCTCTTCCAATTTCGTCTAGCAGGATTAAACTTCTTTCTGACAAATTATTTAAGATATTGGCAGTTTCATTCATTTCTACCATAAAAGTCGATTCGCCCATCGAAATATTATCGCTCGCTCCTACTCTTGTAAATATTTTATCTACTACACCTATTCTTGCGTGTTGTGCTGGTACATACGAACCCATTTGTGCCAAGAGAACTATAAGAGCGGTTTGCCGTAATATGGCAGATTTACCACTCATATTTGGTCCAGTTATCATAATGATTTGCTGCTGATTTCTATTTAACACCACATCATTGGCAATATATTCTTCGCCAATAGGCAATTGTTTTTCAATTACTGGATGCCTTCCGTTTTTTATTTCTAAATCGGTAGATTCATCTAATATTGGTCTGGTATAATTGTTATCGATTGCTGTTTTTGCAAAAGAGCACAAACAATCTAGTTGCGCTATGAGCTGCGCATTTTTTTGTACAGGCTGTAAATAAGTGAGCATATATTGCAATAGTTGCTGAAATAGCTCCAATTCTAGTTGACTTATTTTTTCTTCTGCACCTAATATTTTTGCTTCGTATTCTTTTAGTTCTTCGGTGATATATCGTTCTGCCGATACGAGAGTTTGCTTTCTAATCCACTCTTCTGGTACTTTATCTTTGTGCGTGTTTCGCACTTCAATATAGTATCCAAATACATTGTTGGATGCTATTTTTAAGGAAGTGATTCCAGTACGTTCCGATTCGCGTTGTAGCATTTCATCGAGATAATCTTTTCCAGATGTAGAAATAGCTCTTAGCTCGTCCAATTCTTTATTTACACCTGCAGCAATGGCATTTCCTTTAGAAATATGTACTGGCGATTCGGCATTTAGTACGCGTGTGATTTCTCCTATCAGTTTTTCGCAAGTATTTAGTTGTTTTCCGAGTTCGTTTAAGGATTTATTTTTACTTGCTTCGGCTGCTTTTTTAATTGGTAATATAGCTTGTAGCGAATCTTTTAATAATACGACTTCACGCGGATTTATTTTTCCTGTTGCTACCTTAGATATCAGTCGTTCAATATCGCTTATTTGGTTAATTTGGTAACTTGCAATTTTGTAGAATGCATTATTATCGATGACATATTTTACTACTTCGTGTCGTTTTTGGATTTGCTGTATATTTTTCAGCGGAAGCGCCAACCATCTTTTTAATAAACGTCCGCCCATTGGCGATATGGTTTTGTCTATTATATCGAGTAAGGTTACTGCTTCTGCGGATGTACCATAGTACAATTCGAGGTTGCGAATGGTAAATCTGTCCATCCAAATATAATCGTCTGCTACGATTCGCTTTATGGATGTTATGTGCGATAGTTTATTGTGCTGTGTTTCAGATAAATAATAAAGTATTGCACCTGCCGAAATTATACCAAATTTTAAATCTTCAATTCCAAAGCCTTTTAGCGATTGTATGTTAAAATGGTTTTGTAAACTTTCGTTTGCATAGTCGGTTTGAAATAGCCAATCGTCTAAATAAAAGGTTTGGTATTTTATACCAAAAATGGCTGCAAATTGTTTTTTGTATTGTTTCTGTACTAGTATTTCGCTTGGTTTAAAGTTTTGTAATAATTTATCGATATACTCGGTATTTCCTTGCGAAATTAAAAATTCTCCAGTGGAAATATCTAAAAACGATACGCCCATTTCTTTCTTTTTGGAAAAGTGGACGGCTGCTAAAAAATTATTAGATTTTACTTGTAATATATCATCATTTAGTGCAACTCCTGGTGTTACCAATTCGGTTACGCCTCTTTTTACGATGGTTTTTGTTTTTTTTGGATCTTCGAGTTGGTCGCATATTGCCACTCGCATTCCTGCTTTTACCAATTTTGGCAAATAGGTGTTTATAGAATGGTGTGGAAATCCTGCTAGTGCGGTTTCAGTTTCAGAACCTGCGCCTCTTTTGGTTAAGGTAATGTTTAAAATTTTTGCAGCTTTTACGGCATCACTTCCAAAAGTTTCGTAAAAATCTCCTACACGAAACAACAACATAGCATCTGGATATTTTAGCTTGATGGCATTGTATTGTTTCATTAAAGGAGTTACTTTCTTAGCCATTTTTTATTTACTTGTGGTTTAATTGTGGTTTTGTTTATTTGTTAGCGAACCTTTGAACTTCTCTAGTTATTGTTGACTGTTTTATATTAATTCAAAACTCATAACCCAACATCCATAATCTTCTCTCTTCTCTTGTTTCTTGTTTCTTTCTTCTTTCCTCTTTCCTCTTTTTACCAGTTATTAATGAAACAACTTTTTCAATTCCGTTGCTTCGCTTGGTTTCATTTTTCCAGAGAGTACTAAACTTAATTGTTTTCTTCTTAGTGCACCTTCGTATCGTTCTTTTTCTAGTTTGGTTTCTGGCGTTATTGCTGGTACTTTTACTGGTGTTCCTGTTCTATCTACTGCTACAAAGGTATATATTCCTTCGTTTACTTTAGTTCTTTCTTGCGATTCTCTGTCTTCTATCCATACATCTACAAAAATTTCCATAGACGACCGAAAGGCTCTAGATACTTTAGATTCTACGGTTACTACCGAACCTACTGGCACTGCTTTGGTAAATGCCACATGATTTACAGATGCAGTTACTACAATTCTACGTGAATGTCGTTGTGCCGAGATACTCGATGCTCTGTCCATTCTTGCTAATATTTCTCCTCCAAATAGATTGTTTAGGGCGTTTGTTTCGCCTGGCAATACCATATCTGTTAGTATGGTTAATGAGTCTTTTGGTGTTTTTGGATTCATGGTGCTTTTTTAGTTTTAGCAAAAATAAATGTTTTCTTACGATTTTTACAATTCTAGCTTGTTTTCTTTTTTTAGGAATGCTTTGTTTTTTATTATGGGTTTGTATGAAATATTTGTATTTGCTTTTTAGCTGTATAGTACGGTTATATATTTTGTGATTTATAAGTGACTGGCATGGCGTTTTTTGTATATTTGTTGTGTTGATGTACTAATGTTGGTATTCATTAAGAAAATACGCAAAATGAAACTTATAAGTAATTTAATAAATTTGTGTAATAAATTGCTAATTGAATTTTCTCAAACTTCAAGCTGAATATAGGAACTAAAAATTACAATAATGAAAAATGAAGAATTGAATAAATTATTACAAGAAATAAATGACATATCTAACAATTTTGAAAATAAACCTTGGACAGAAAATATAAAGTTACTAAAAAAAGATTTTGAAACATCCAAATTAGAGCTTATATAAACTGAAATAATGTATCTTTGGTTGGCATTTGTGTTATTGCGCAGACTCGCGTTACCCACAATCAAAAATCACAGTTAAAATTTAAGAATTTAACAAAATTAATTAATGCTTTAGAATAATGCTAACTTTAGTCTGTTGTACGAGCAGAATACTAAAGTTATCTTTGCATACTTAGATTAGCAATGAGTTCTAAAGGAAAAATATTAATTCAGTTTGGACAAACAGTTCGTAAAGTAAGAAAACTAAAAGGTTTATCTCAAGAACAATTAGCACACAAGGCAGATTTACATAGAACGTATATCGGGATGATTGAACGTGCTGAAAAAAACATCACTCTTTTAAATATTGAAAAAATTGCTAATGCTTTAGAAGTAGAAATTATTGAATTATTAGCAAATGATGATAAAGTCATTTAGTAATAACATTTGGAATTCTTGGACAGAAAAATCAAGTAAAGTTCCATTTAAATCAACAAAACAAGCAGTTGGTGATGGAGAGCAAAAATTGGGTGCTGAATTTGACCAAAAACCTTTAGGTCAAAATGTATCTTATGATTTGAATATTTTAGGGGAAAAATGGGAAGTCAAAAAATTAGATTCAAACAACAGTTTTAGATTAGGTGTAGAAGTTTCTACAAGTTACAGACAAATTATTGACAGTGTAACTAGAATACTGGAACAAATTATTAATATTG
>WFMU01000272.1 GCA_015488935.1 Flavobacteriaceae bacterium
CTCGGAGATGTGTATAAGAGACAGAATTGTAACTTTGTAGTCTAAAAAAAATATAGAAAATAAAGTAAAATGAATACCTATTTATCCGAAGTAGAAAAGTTAGCAGAAGGACATCCAGTAAAGGTGTATTACGAAGAAGGAGCATTAATACAACAGCTATTGGAAGAATTAGAAACAGTAAATTTAGAAAAAGAATTTCAGAAATATTATAATATATTCAACCAATTAATAACCATAGAAAAGCGATTTGCAAGAAAGGAAAATCAATTGTTCCCATATTTAGAAAAACATGGATGGGAAGGTCCAAGTCAAGGAATGTGGTCTTTTCACGATAATTTAAGAGATCAAATACGCTTGTTAAATAAATATAATGAAGAAAAAGAAATAACAAAAATAGAAAAGAATCTACCATACCTAATAGAAGGAATAAGACGATTAATGCATATTGAAGATATGCGATTATTTCCAAACGCAATGCAACTACTTAGCGAAGAAGATTGGAAAGAATTTTACGAAGGAGATGAAGAAATAGGTTGGATGTTGGCAGAAAAACCAAAGCCATATCCAGCAAAAGAAGAGGAAGAATATATTCATCCAAGTAAAGATACCAAAAAAAGAAAACTATCTTTTTCATTAGAAGATACCAATCATTATGATGAAGGATATATGACTCCAGAACAAGTAAACTTATTACTAAAATTTTTACCTGTTGATATCACTTATGTAGATGAAAATGATAGAGTAATTTTTTATAATAGAGGAGATAAAAGAGTATTTCCAAGAAGCAAAGGAATTATAGGAAGAGAAGTAAAATTTTGTCATCCACCAAAAAGTGTACATTTAGTACTTCGAATCGTAGAAGAATTTAAAGCAGGAACCAAAGATGTTGCTGAGTTTTGGATAAATTTTAAAGGCAGAATGATACACATTCGCTATTTTGCCATACGAGATAAAGACAAAAAATATAAAGGTGTAATCGAAATGTCGCAAGACGTAACAGAAATACAAAAATTAAAAGGTCAAAAACGATTATTGGACGATTGGGATTAGTAAGTGAAAAAGGAGAATAGAAAAGAGAGGATAGAGAAGAGAGTATATAACAAGAAGCAGCATAATCTTGGCTCTAGAGACTTAGAGATTACAAGAGAAATAAATAAAAAATGGAAGCAGCAAAAATAAACTACAAAAGTATTTATTATCCACCAGGAGGAATTTTGTTATGGATATTAATTTTGTTAGAACTGATAACTTTTGGCGTAGCATTAATAGTACTTGCAATAAGCAGCAAAGAAAACCCAGAAGCATTTTTGCAATCTAGTGCACATTTAAATGCCACTTATGGCGCAATAAACACCATTTTTTTATTAACGAGTGGATTTTTTATGGCGAGTTCCGTACACCAATTCAAGCAGCAAAATTTGAAAAAAGCATCATTTTATGTAAATTTAACGATGCTTGGAGGAGTATTATTTCTAACCTTAAAAACTATAGAATACTCCGAAAAAATAATAGATGGATTAACCTTAGGATACGATACCTTTTTTAATTTTTATTGGTTATTAACAGGATTTCATGTAATACATGTACTAGTAGGATTAGTAATCTTATTATTTATGCAGAGAAGTTTAAAGAAAAAAACTGCGGTAACAGAAGATGTAGAAGCAAGTGCTGCATTTTGGCACATGTGCGATTTAATCTGGCTATTATTATTTCCAGTTTTATATTTAGTATTTTAGTTATGCGGAAAAACGATATAATAACACTCGGATTATTGATTGTATTAACAACAATCACAGCACTATTTGCAACAGTATGGCATAGCGTAAAATATGTAGCAATGATAATATTAGTATTATCCGAAATAAAATTTATGTTAGTCGCATTTCAATTTATGGAGCTAAAAAAAGCACACGTATTTTGGAAAATACTAGTAGTAACCTACCTAATTATATTTTTGATACTGATGCTAGTTATGATTTAAAAACAAAGTAAAATTTTTTTAGTAAAGTTGTTTTACCAAAACATCTTTACTATCACTCTTTGAAAAAACATCTTTATTGCCATTCATTGACAAGGTATCTTTTACCATGAATTTTCAGTAAAACAATCAATACAGAAAAAAAAAGAACCATATTAATTTTTTACATTATCTTCGCTCAATAAAAAGCATATTATGGAAAATACAAATAGACCAGTAGGAAATTTTAAAGTCATACAAATAATTTACGCATCGTTGATGTTGGGAGTAATAGCATTCCTATTATTTACCATAACAACAATAAAAGAACATACATTTAATTATGCCGATGGTACCATGTTTATGTATTTAGTACCATTAATTTTTATAGTTGGAATAGTATTAAGTACCCTTTTATACAAAAAGACAATGGCAAGTATTGTAAAAGGAGAAAGTATATTTAAAAAAATAACCAAATATCAAATAGCAAACATCATGCGAGGAGCACCATTAGAAGCGGCAGGATTAGTATCTGTAGTTGCTATATTGATGACCTCCAATTATTATTATTTACTATTTGTAGGATTGGCAATAATAGCAATGCTAATTCATTTTCCATCCAAATATAGATTTGAAAATGCTGTAGAATTAAGTTTTGAAGAAAAAAAAGACTTAGAGAATATGTAAAAAATAATAAACAAAGCAAAATAGAGTTATAGTAAAACAAAATATAGGAAAACATGAAAAAAGTACAAATATTATTTCTATTATTAATAGTGATTTCCTGTAAATCGTTAGATGAAAAAGCAGAAAGCACACAAGAAAACATAAAAGCAAAATGGATAAATGATGCTTTTGATGCCATTGAAAGTGGTAATTATCCAAATATTAAATCCATTTCTTGGTGGCATGAAAATTGGGAAGGAACAAAATTACGTTTGGATTCATCTCCAGAAGCAACAGAAGCTTATAAAAACAGAATAGATAACGAAATTTACGATTCGGAATTAGTTTTTGAAAACAACAAATTAATTCCTAGAGTAGATGGTATTTACCAAGGTGCTTTTCCTGATTTTGGCGGGCAAGAAAATTTTGTTTCCGATGAAAAGATTATTGCCTTTGAAGATTTAGTTGGAAAAGATATTGCCTATGCCTATTTCTCTAATAATTGGATTGGTGGTGTGTTTTTTCCAACAGATGATTTTGAAATAATCCACAACAATGGAAAAACACCTTTTGTACGCTTAATGGCACGAAGTGATTTTAGCGAAAATGAAGCCGATGAAACCTATACCATGCAAAAAATAATAGATGGTAATTTTGATGCCGAATTAAATACTTGGTTTGTAAAAGCCGCAAATTTAGGATATCCTATTTTGGCAGAATTTGGTACAGAAATGAATGGAGAATGGTTTCCGTGGAACGGGAAATATGCAGGAGCAGGAGTAACAACCGAATATGGAGACCCAAATTATCCAGATGGTCCAGAGCGATTTAGAGATGCATATAGACATATTATCAACATAGCAAATGCAAATAATGCCAATAATATAACATGGTTTTTTCATGTAGATGTACACAGTATTCCACAAGTTGATTGGAACGATATAAGCAATTATTATCCAGGTGATGATTACATAGATTGGCTTGGTTTTTCGGCCTATGGACCCTATACTAAAGATGATGAAATGGAATATTTCTCCGACTTAGTCAATCAAGTTTATCCAAAACTAACCGAATTATCACCAAATAAACCAATTGCAGTTTTAGAATTTGGCGTAACAGACTTTGATTAATTTTCAAAACTCAAAACTCATAACCCAAAACTCAAAACCCAAAACCCAAAACCTAAAACTCCAAACAACAAACCCAAACTAAATTAAACTAATCCACTTTTTTTTTAGATATTTGCAACGATATAAAGTATTAACAGTCTAGTAGTCTTTTAGTCTATTAGTCTATAAGTCTAAAAGAAAAAAATGGCACAAAAACCATCCATACCAAAAGGAACAAGAGATTTCTCACCAATAGAAGTTGCTAAACGTAACTATATTATAAATACCATTAAAAAATCCTTTGATATTTACGGATTTCAAGCCATAGAGACACCAAGTTTTGAAAAATCAGAAACCTTAATGGGAAAATACGGAGAAGAAGGCGACCGTTTGATATTTAAGATATTAGACAACGGAGATTATTTGATTAAAACGCCACAAGAGTTATTAGAAAACAGAGATATAAAAAAAATAACACCAAAAATTTCTGGAAAAGCACTCCGTTACGACCTAACCGTACCCTTTGCAAGATACGTTGTACAACACCAAAACGATATAATTTTACCATTTAAACGCTACCAAATACAAGCCGTTTGGAGAGCAGATAGACCACAAAAAGGACGATACAGAGAGTTTTACCAATGTGATGCTGATGTAGTAGGAAGTAAATCACTAATACAAGAAGTAGAATTTATCCAATTATACGACGATGTATTCACCAAATTAGGATTAACCGAAGTCGAAATCAAAGTAAACAACCGTAAAATCTTATCTGGAATAGCCGAAATTATAGGCGCAAAAGATAAACTCATCGATTTTACCGTTGCATTAGATAAATTAGACAAAATAGGCGCAGAAGGCGTAACCAAAGAAATGTTGGCAAAAGGAATATCCGAAGCTGCCATCGAAAAAGTACAACCACTATTTAACTTTACAGGTACAAATCAAGAAAAAGTAGCACAATTAAAAGACATGTTGCAAAGCTCCGAAGAAGGATTAAAAGGAGTAGCAGAATTACAATATATAGTAGATAGTATCGAAGCAATAGGCTTACAATCCGCCGTTTTAGATATAGACGTAACCCTAGCAAGAGGATTAAATTACTACACAGGAGCAATCTACGAAGTAGTAACCAACAAAGTAAAAATAGGCTCTATAGGAGGAGGCGGTCGTTATGACGATTTAACCAGTATTTTTGGACTAAAAGATTTAAGTGGAATTGGTATTTCCTTTGGTTTAGATAGAATTTATTTAGTTTTAGAAGAATTGGATTTATTTAAAGAATTGAAATTACCAAAACCAAGAGTATTATTTCTAAATTATAACGAAGAAAATGTCCCAAATCGCTTAAAAGCATTAACCGAACTTCGTAAAAACGGAATAGCAGCCGAAATATATCCAGATACAGCAACATCTAACAAACAAAGACAAAAACAATTCAAATACCTACAAAAAAGAGAAATAGAATTTGTTATTTTAGATGATGAGGTAGGTGAAGAGTTGAGTTTGAAAAATACTAAAACAGGAGAAATTATAAAAGGAGACATTGATACAATATTAAGCGAGGTCTAGACCTAATATCCAACCAATAAGAGTAAAATAATAGGTGTATTTTTATTACATTTGTATCATAAAAACACATGAATATGAAAAAAATAATATTTAGTATAGGATTATTTTTGATTAGTTTATCTATCTATTCTCAGGTAGGTTTTAATCAACATACCATAATGGAGAATGTCAATTTTACTCAAAATGTAAACAGTATCGCTAATGGAGATATTGATGGTGATGGCGATATGGATTTAATCTCAGCAGATGATGGAAGAATTAAATGGTTTGAAAATACAGATGGAAATAACACCAGTATTATGCAACATAATATTGGTGATTTTTTAGGAAAAAAAGTTTTTTTGGCAGATATCGATAACGATAGCGATTTAGATGTTGTTGTATATGGTGTTACACAAGTTTTTTGGTTCGAAAATACAGATGGTTTAGGTAATTTTGGAAATAAAATTGTTTTAGAGGATACCATTGATACCTTAAAAGTAATTTTAGATGTTGCAATTTCTGATTTAGATAGTGATGGTGATGAAGATATAATAATATCTCATAATGGAAGTTCTTCAGATCCCAAACCTTTGTATTGGTTAGAAAACGATGGAAATGCCAATTTTACAGAACATATAATAGCAGCGTATTCAAAAGATTTATCTATAAGTGTTGCCGATATAAACGCAGATAATACAAAAGATATTATTACTACGTATCAAAGTGGTGGTGTGCAATATATTAGAA
>WFMU01000273.1 GCA_015488935.1 Flavobacteriaceae bacterium
ATTCAAAGAAGCATTATTATTAATGGTTACTTTTTTAGATTTCATTCCTATATGACTAAAAACCAAAACATCTCCTTTTTTTAATTTTTTTGGAAATTTAAAAAAACCATCAAAATCGGTTATGGTTCCTATTGTAGTTCCTTGTAAAACAACAGAAATATCCGAAAATGGTCCCATTTCATCAGAAACAGTTCCTGTAACAGTAATTAGCTCTTCTTGATTTTTTATAGTTGTTTCTGAAGTTTTATTAGTTACTTCTGTTTGTGCTTGACTTGTACTAAATGAAAAAATGGATAAACAAGCCAAACCTAATCCACTCCAAAAACCATATTTTTTTCTTGATTTTGTTTTATCTGTATAGGTTTTTAATTGATTGGCATTAAATTTTCCACAAACATTGTTATTGTTATTAAAGTAATTTACTATTTCTTGCGGATTCATTTTTGAAAAGTCGATAACTTCTTTTTTACAACGATCACAAAAACCACCATTTGCAGTAGGTTTAAATTGGTTAAAATTTTCTGAACACGGTTTGTTAATTTCTAAACTAAATTGATTTTTCATAATAAGTGATTTATAAGTTAAACATATACCAAACTTATAAATTAAATGAGTTTTAAAAAATCAATATTGAGGGAACGATACTTTTTAGTGAGTAAAGCGGTATTTTCAATTAGTTATGTTTTATTCTTGCAGAAGCAAAGAGGTCATATATCTTTTACTAGACAACAATGTTATTTTGTTTGTTTTTTTTACCATAGAAATAAAGATTAGACGAACTAAAATAAAAATACGATTGTAAAAATAACTACGATATAGAAACTAGGTATCACGTACAAATACATTTTATTTTTAGTCGCTTTTATAGTCTAAGAGGTATAAAACTGTTGGTAGAAGAATTAGTAATATCATATTGTTTCATTAACAATTACAATCCGTATCACAACCATTTTTCTTTTTTGGTTTAAAAATAAATTTCCGAAGCAAGTATAAAATTGCGAAAGTAACAGCAATATAAGTAAGAATTGTTTGAAACATAATTTGTTATTTTATTCAAAATCCATCATTCAACATTCAACATTCAACCTATAAAGATACATATTAATTACATTTTGCAGTCCTAAATACAAAGATTCCGAAATTAGTGCATGACCAATAGAAACCTCCAAGAGATTAGGAATATTTTTAGCAAAAAACGCAATATTTTCCAAACTCAAATCATGACCAGCGTTAATACCCAAACCTAATTTAGAAGCAAGTTCGGTACTCTGTATATACGGTTTAATAGCATCTTTATTTCCTTTACCATATTGTGTAGCAAAATCTTCGGTATAAAGTTCAATTCTATCTGCGCCAATTTTTGCAGTAGCTTCAATACGCGCAAAATCCGTATCCATAAAAATAGAAGTTCTAATATTATTCCGTTTAAATTCCGTTACTACTTCCGTTAAAAAATCTTGATGTTTAATAGTATCCCAACCAGCATTTGAAGTAAGTGTATCTATAGAATCAGGAACTAAGGTAACTTGCGTTGGTTTATTAGCAAGTACCAAATCTATAAATTTAGGAATAGGATTTCCTTCGATATTAAATTCGGTAGTAACCACAGGTTTTAAATCGTAGGTATCTTGGTATTTAATATGTCTCTCGTCTGGTCTTGGATGAATAGTAATTCCTTGCGCTCCAAACTCTTGAATATCGATTGCAGCTTGTACTAAATTTGGCGTATTACCACCTCTAGAATTTCTAAGAGTAGCAATTTTGTTTATATTTACGCTAAGTTTTGTCATTATGGTGTAATTTTTGTTATGTACAAAAAATAAAGATTTACTTTTAATGACAAAATTAGTGTATTGTAATTAAAAAACACTTATTTTGCATACATATTAATAATACATGTATATAACAGATTTCATAGCAACAGATATAAAAGCATTAAAGCTTACAGATACCATTGGTAAAGCAAAAAAAATGTTTAGTGAGTTGATTTTTACGCATATACCAGTAGTAGATGCAGGGAATTTGTATGGATTAATAGCAGAAAGTGATTTGCCAAGTTTAGATGATGATACCGTTGTATTAGAAGAAGTACAATACATGTTGCAGCGTTTTTTTTCGTTTAACGATGCAAATTGGTTAGATTTACTAAAAGAATTTGCTACAAATGAAGCAAATTTAATTCCAATATTAAATGAAGAAAAGAAATACATTGGTTATTTAGAATTGGCAGATATATTACACTTTTTTAATAAAACACCATTTTTACAAGAAGATGGAACTATATTAATAATATCTAAAAATAAAAACGATTATTCGCTGAGTGAAGTAGCTCAAATTGTTGAGAGTAACGAAGCAAAATTATTTGGTGCAATAGTATCTAATACAGATAATGATAAAGTAGAACTTACTATAAAAATAGGAAGTAATAATATAAATGATGTCATTCATACTTTTAGAAGGTACGATTACGATATTATTTTAGGAATAAAAGAAGATGAATATCTAAACGATTTAAAAGAAAGATCGGCATATCTTCAAAAATACCTAGATATATAAGTTTTGTTATATTGAAATTATCTTTTCAGCAAAGTTTAAAACCACATGAAAATAGCCATTTACGGACAATATTACAAAGAAGAAACCCTACAAT
>WFMU01000274.1 GCA_015488935.1 Flavobacteriaceae bacterium
AAAATACCTAATTGTAGGTATGTTTTTAACTATATTTTTTCGAAACATCTAACAAATTTGTCAAAATCTGCTTTTGTATTATATAGGTGTGGCGAGACACGAATTGCATTTCCTCTGTAAGAAACATAAATATTATTTTTTATAAATGTTGCTTTTAGTTTTTCTAAATTTATTGACTTTGGTAAATAAATACCAAATAAATGTGCTCCTCTATATTTTTCGTTTTCTATATAACAACCCAAATTTTGTAGTTTTATTATGGCTTCTTTAGAAATTTGATGGCAATATTGTTGAATTTTTTCTGGTTTCCATGCAATTAGTTGTTCTATAGATTTTATTAGCATTGGTGTAAGTGCAAAATTACTCATTTCACCAACGTTAAAACGACCTGCTTTTGGTTGATAGTTACCTTCATAATTTACTAATCCTGTAAAATCTTCACTATTCTTTCTGTTAATCCAATTTTCTTCAATTGGAATTCCTTGACATAATTCGTCTGAATAATAAGCAAGACCTATTGAATATGGTCCTAAAAGCCATTTATAACCTGCACAAATTAATGCATCTGGTTGTATTTCCTTAACAGAAAATGGCAATGCTCCAACACTTTGTGTAGCATCAATAATTAGGTAGGCATTATTTTTTTTTGTTTTTTCTCTTATAGCCTTAAGGTCAAAAAGTGTTCCATCGCTCCAATGTACGTGTGGCAATGCAACTACTCTTGTATTCTCTGTAATTGCATTTAAAATTTTAATATTCCAATTTTTACCACGATTTTTAAATGTATCTGCAGCAATAATGGTAACTTTTGCTTCCGATTTATCTGCCAATCTTTGCCAAGAATACACATTGCTTGGAAATTGTTCTCCAACAACAATTATTTCATCACTTTTATTTAATGTAATGTTATTGGTAACATTAGCAATTCCGTATGAAACCGAAGGAATTATTGCAATATTTTCGTGATTATCTATTGTAACTAATTCTGCAAATAATTTTTTTAACCGATTAGTTGCTGTAAAAAAATCTTCTCCAGTAATCTGAAAGGGAAAACATTTTTGACTTACAGATTGATGTCCTGCCTCCTCTACTATTTTTAAAAATGGCGACATGTATGCGCAATTTAAATAGGTTACATCGTCTGGTAATTTAAATTTATCTTTTTGAAGTGTTAGCATAATGTCGGCTTATTTTAAGGGAACAATATACTATTTTTTTAAATAAATTTAACGTTCAATTCTATTTTGGAAAGTATAATAAGCTCGTTTTGATGCAATTTCTTCAGTTTTCTTTTTGGAAGTAGATCTACCTTTAGAAATCAACTTATTATCGATATATAACTTTACAGAAAAATGCTTTATTTTTTCTTTTGTTTTATCTTCAGACATTGCAAAATGAATGTTTTTTTTATTTTTTTGACACCATTCAATAAGTACGCTTTTATAACTTGTTATTTTCCCTTCTAAACGCTCAATATTTACATAAGGTGTTATTAGTGTTTTGATAATAAATTTTTCACAGGCTAAATATCCTTTATCTAAATAAACTGCACCAACAAAGGCTTCGTATATATTACCATAAATATTATCGCCAAATTTACGTTCAACAACAGCACTTGTTACAAATTGTACTAAATTTAGTTCCTTCCCTACTTTATTTAAGTTTGTTCTACTAACAATTTTTGAGCGCATTTGCGTGAGGTAGCCTTCATCTTTTAGAGGTGCTGCTTCGTACAAAAATGCAGATACAACAGTATCTAAAAAAGCATCGCCAAGAAATTCTAAACGTTCGTAGTTATATGCTTTTCCATCAAATATTTTTTTTGCCGAACTATGTGTAAATGCTTTTTTGTAATAAAATAAATCTTTAGGTTTATAGCCCAAAATAGATTTAAGAAAGTTTAAAAAATCAGCATCTTCTGGTGAGTGAGATTTTTTTATTTTCTTAAAAAAAAGCATATAGTTTAATGGTATTTAGTCTTCAAATTTTTTAAAAAGGACACAAGCATTATGTCCGCCAAATCCGAACGTATTACTCATTGCGACTTTAACTTCTCTCTTTTGTGCTTTATTAAAAGTAAAGTTTAATTTTGAATCCAATTGATCATCGTCGGTAAAGTGATTTATGGTTGGCGGCACTATACCATGTTCTATAGACAAGATAGATGCAATTGCTTCGATAGCTCCAGCAGCACCTAATAAATGACCTGTCATTGACTTGGTAGAATTGATGTTAATATTATACGCATGTTCTCCAAATACTTTTAAAATGGCTTTGGATTCGGCTATATCGCCAAGTGGTGTAGAAGTTCCATGCATATTAATTGCATCGACATCTTCTGGCTTTAAATTGGCATCTTTTAAACAATTTTTCATTACCGCCAATGCTCCTAATCCTTCTGGATGAGGTGCTGTAATATGATGTGCATCTGCAGATAAACCACCACCTAAAAGTTCTGCATATATTTTTGCTCCACGTGCTTTTGCATGTTCATATTCTTCGAGAATTAAGGCACCTGCTCCTTCACCTAATACAAAACCATCACGGTCTTTATCAAATGGTCTCGATGCTGTTCTTGGGTCATCATTTCTGGTAGATAATGCATGCATGGAATTAAAACCTCCCATTGCAGAAACTGTTACAACAGCCTCAGAACCTCCAGTAACAAAAACGTCTGCTTGACCTAAACGAATGTAATTAAAAGCATCAATTATAGAATTTGCCGAAGATGCACATGCAGATACAGTTGCAAAATTAGGACCTCGAAGCCCATATTTAATAGATATCTGTCCTGGTGCAATATCTGCAATCATTTTTGGAATAAAAAATGGATTAAATTTTGGTGTTCCATCTCCTTTTGCAAAGTTTATAACTTCTTCTTGAAATGTTTCAATACCACCTATTCCAGCACCCCAAATAACACCAATACGATCTAAATCTTCCTTCTCAAGATCTAATTTAGAATCTAAAATAGCTTCATCTGCAACAATTATAGCGTATTGTGTAAATCTATCCATCCGCCTGGCTTCTTTACGATGTATAAAATCTGTAACTTCAAAATTTTTGACTTCACAGGCGAAACGAGTTTTAGATTTTGATGCATCAAAGTGTGTAATTGGTGCAGCGCCACTAACACCATTAACTAAAGCATCCCAATATTCTTGAATATTGTTTCCAATAGGTGTTAATGCACCTAAACCTGTTACAACTACTCGTTTTAGTTCCATTAATTATATTTTTTTAGTTAAAATGAAAAATTACGGGCATTAACTTTAAAAGCAACACTCGTAATTTTTAGTAAGTAATTTAATTACTATTTAGCTCCTTCTATATAAGTTACTGCTTGACCAACAGTTGCTATATTTTCCGCTTGGTCATCTGGAATTTGAATATCAAATTCTTTTTCGAATTCCATGATTAATTCTACAGTATCTAATGAATCTGCACCTAAATCGTTAGTAAAGTTCGCTTCGTTTGTAACTTCATTCTCGTCAACGCCTAATTTGTCAACGATAATAGCCTTTACTCTTGATGTAATGTCTGACATAATTTTAATTTTTTAATTTTGATTACGCGGCAAAAGTAAACAATTAATTTGTATTTACAATCTACCTCGGTTTTTTATGAGCACTAAATTAATAAAAATGTTTTTAATACTCAAATTGTTAATAATAATTCTTTTTTTTGTGAACCACTAAAATACTATTTTTAATGAAACGTTTATTAATTTTTGCTTCTGGTTCTGGCTCTAATGCCGAAAATATTATTGGGTTTTTTCAAAAAAGCAATACTATTAAAGTTGTTCATGTGCTTACTAACAATAAGAATGCCAAAGTTATAGAAAGAGCTAAAAGGCTTAATATTAGTAATTTAATATTTAACAAAATAGACCTTTTTGACACCAATAAAATTTTAAATTTTCTAAAAAAAGAAGCCGATTACATTATTTTGGCTGGTTTCTTATGGAAAATACCTCCAAAAATTATTGCAGCATTCCCTAATAAAATTATTAATATCCATCCTGCATTATTACCTAAATATGGTGGAAAAGGAATGTATGGTATGCATATTCATCGTGCTGTTATTGCGCAAAATGAAAAAGAAACTGGTATTACAATCCATTTTGTTAATAAAAATTACGATGAAGGTGCTATTATCTTTCAAAAAAGTGTACAAATAGATGCTAAAGATACGGCAACTGATGTAGCAAATAAAATTCATAAATTAGAAATGACTTATTTTCCTAAAGTGATAGAAAAGGTAATTTTAAATGAAAATGGATAATTAGGTAAGTATAAAATAGAATAAGAAACTTATTTAAAAAATTATGGCAAAAAAGAAATTTTATGTGGTTTGGGAAGGTAAAAAAAAAGGTATTTATACTTCTTGGAACGACTGTAAAAAGCAAATTGATGGTTTTGTTGGTGCAAAATACAAATCTTTTGCACTAAAAGAAAATGCAGAAAAAGCTTTTAAAGGAAATTATACCGACTATATTGGTAAAAAGGATAAAGAAATAACCCTTTCTAAAGAAGAATTACTACGAATTGGTAAACCTATTTTAAACAGTATTTCGGTAGATGGTGCTTGTAATAATAAGGGCGATGCAGAGTATCAAGGTGTATATACAGATACACAAACAGAATTGTTTAAACAAGGTCCTTTTAAAGGAGGAAGTAATAATTTAATGGAATTTTTAGCTTTGGTACATGGTTTGGCATATTGCAAACAACACAAATTAGATTTACCTATTTATTCTAATAGTAGAACGGCAATAAGTTGGGTAAAACGCAAAGTTATAAAAACTACAATTAAAAAAACAGCTACAAATAAAAAAGTATTTGAGTTGGTAGATAGAGCAATTTTTTGGTTAAAAAATAATACTTATTCAAATAAAATATTGAAATGGGAAACCAAAGCTTGGGGAGAAATTCCAGCTGATTTTGGAAGAAAATAGTGGAATTTTCTCTTTTTGAATATAACTTTTTATCTGTTATTTAATTTCCGTTAATCGCAAGGTATTTACCATTCCTTTTTCTTGTACTGGCATAGAAGATAAGGTTATTACCAAATCTTTTTTATCAACATAACCTTCTTTTTTTGCAATTTCTTCCAAATCTTTAATGGTTTGGTCTGTAGATTCCATTTTATCATAGAAAAAAGCTTTTACACCCCAAAGTAAATTTAAACGAGATAAAATTCGTTTGTTTGAAGTATAAGCCAAAATATTTGCACTTGGTCGCCAAGCAGAAATTTGAAATGCTGTATAACCACTATTAGTAAGTGTTTGTATTGCCTTTGCCTCTACATCATTTGCCATTAAAGCAGCATGGTAACAAATAGATTTTGTAATGTATCTATCTGTAATAATATGAGGTGCTTTTTGTGGTACATTAATTCTAGGAGAGTCTTCGACTTTTTCGATAATTTTACGCATTTGGTTAATAACTCGTATTGGATATTTTCCAACAGAAGTTTCGCCAGAGAGCATTACTGCATCTGCACCGTCCATAATAGAATTGGCAACATCGTTTACTTCGGCTCTTGTAGGAACAGAATTTGTAATCATGGTTTCCATCATTTGAGTAGCAATAATTACAGGAATTCTTGCCGATTTAGCCTTTTCTACCAACATTTTCTGAATTAATGGCACTTCTTCCATTGGTAATTCTACACCCAAATCGCCACGAGCTACCATTAAACCATCGCAATTATGAATAATTTCATTGATATTTTTAACAGCTTCTGGCTTTTCAATTTTAGCAATAATAGGAATTTTACAATCGGAATGTTTTTCAATTAAATCATTTAATTCTTTTAAATCATTTGCAGTTCTTACAAAAGAAAGTGCAATCCAATCTACTTCTTGCGATATTGCAAAAATGGCATCTTTAATATCTTTTTCGGTTAATGCAGGTTGCGATATTTTGGTATTTGGAAGGTTCACACCTTTTTTGGAATGTAAAATACCATCCACTAAAACTTTTGTTTTTACCTCATCAACATTGTTAGTTGCAATTACTTCAAAACTCATTTTACCATCATCTACCAAAATAATTTCTCCAACTTCTACATCTTTCGGAAAATTTTGGTAAGTCATATAAGCTTTTTCTTTAGTTCCTTCGCAAATATTGGTGGTAAACGTAAAAACATCATCTACTTTAAGTGTTACGCCATCGCCCATATTTCCAACACGTAATTTTGGTCCTTGTAAATCGGCTAAAATGGCAACATTATGACCAAGTTCTGCGTTCATTTTACGAATTTCTGCAATGGTTTTAATTACATTATCGTAATTGGCATGTGAAAAATTTATTCTAAAAACATTTACACCAGCAATGCTCAATGCTCTTATTTTTTCTGGACTATCACATGCTGGTCCTAAAGT
>WFMU01000275.1 GCA_015488935.1 Flavobacteriaceae bacterium
CCTTTGTCCATCAAAAAGAATATTTTTTATGAAGAAAGCAGAAAAGATAAAAGTAGGAATTTCTATAGGAGATATTAATGGTATCGGTATTGAAATTATACTAAAGACATTTGAAGATAATCGTATGCTAGATTTTTGTACACCAGTGCTTTTTGGCTCGTCAAAAGTAATATCTTTTCATAAAAAAGCATTGGGATTAAATGTACCTATAAATGGAATTGGTACTTTTGGACAAGTAATAGAACATAAGGTAAATTTATTTAATGTTTGGAAGGAAGATGTGATAATAAAACTAGGAGAGCCTAGTAAAGAGTCAGGAAAGTATTCTTTTTTATCACTAAAAGAAGCGGTAAAAGCATTAAAAGAAAATAAAATAGATGTTTTGGTTACTGCACCAATTAATAAAGATAATATACAATCCGAAGCATTCAAATTTCAAGGACATACAGAATATTTAGAAGCAAATTTAGAAGGAGAATCTTTAATGATTTTAATGACCGATGATTTACGTGTTGGATTAATCACAGGGCATATACCTATTTTAGATGTTGCAAAAAAAATAACACCAAAGTTAATTGAGCATAAAATAAATATTATGCATAAAACATTGGTGGAAGATTTTAAAATAAGAAAACCAAAAATTGCTGTTTTAGGATTAAATCCACATTGTGGAGATAATGGCGTTATCGGAAATGAAGATAATGAAATTGTGAAACCAACCATTGAAAAAATTTATGCAAAAGGAAAATTAGTTTTCGGACCTTATGCAGCAGATAGTTTTTTTGGTTCTGAGAATTATAAGAATTTTGATGCAGTATTAGCAATGTATCACGACCAAGGATTAGCACCATTTAAAACCCTATCCTTTGGAAAAGGTGTAAATTTTACAGCAGGTTTATCTAAAATAAGAACATCGCCAGATCATGGAACTGCTTATGAAATTGCAGGAAAAAATAAAGCAAGTGAAAGCTCATTTAAAGAAGCATTATTTCAAGCAATAGCAATTTATGAAAATAGAAAAGAGTATAAAGAATTAACAAGTAATGTACTGGAAGTAAGAAAAAGCAAGAGAAAAAAAGGATAATACATTTTTTTATAATTTTTCTTATATAATAAGATATTTTATTATCTTTGCACGCTCAAATGATATTTGAAATGAAGCAGACTAATGTATATAAAATTCCTTTTAAAGGATTAAAACTAGGAAAGCATCGGTTTGATTATTTAATTGAGAAGGAGTTCTTTGAAGCTTATCCGTACGATGAATTTATTGAAACAACGGTACATGTTGTAATTGATTTTAATAAAAAAGATACTATTTTTGAGTTGCATTTTGATATGCAAGGCTCGGTACGTATTAATTGTGATAAATCTGGAGAAGAATACGATCAACCAGTTCAAGGTACTTACGACCTTATTGTTAATTTTGGAAACGAATACAACGATGAAAGCGATCAAATTTTGATCCTACCACATCAGGAGTACGAGTTAGATATATCGCAATATATATACGAAATGATTATATTGAGTGTACCAACAAAAAGAATACATCCAGGTGTTTTAGATGGCACATTAAAATCAAAAGCATTAGATAAGTTAGAAGAATTACAAAATAGAAAACAAAAAAAACAAATAGACCCTAGGTGGGAAAAACTAAAGGGATTAATTAAAGATTAAAAATACATAGAAATGGCACATCCAAAGCGAAAAATATCGAAACAAAGAAGAGATAAAAGAAGAACGCATTACAAAGCAAAAGCCTCTCAAATTGCTGTAGATCCAACAACAGGAGAAGCACATTTATCACACAGAGCACATTGGTTTGAAGGTAAATTGTACTACCGAGGTCAAGTAGTTATCGATTCGGAAGAAGAAATTGAAGCCTAAGAATAGATTTTAAAAAGAAACACAAAAAACTCTCATTTTGAGGGTTTTTTGTGTTTTTTTTACATTTTTTTATTAAAAAAATGATATTTATTAACTTTTTTATGAAATATTTTTCATTACTTTGAAAACTATTTTGTGAAAAGAGTAATCTTTTTTACAAATATTTTAATCAAAATTATGACTAAAATTACCGCAGCAATTACAGCAGTAGGCAAATATTTACCAGAGTATATATTAACAAATGCTGAATTAGAAACAATGGTCGAAACGAATGACGAATGGATTGTTTCTAGAACAGGAATTAAAGAAAGAAGAATTCTTAAAGGAAAAGGAAAAGGAACTTCTTTTATGGCCATTAAAGCAGCCGAAGATTTAATTCAAAAAGCAAATATTAATCCCAAAGAAATAGAACTTGTAATTGTAGCAACAGCTACACCAGATATGCAAGCAGCATCAACAGCAGCTTTTGTAGCTACCAAAATTGGAGCAACAGAAGCTTTTTCTTTTGATCAAATTGCAGCTTGTTCAAGCTTTTTATATGGTATCTCAACCGCTTCTAGTTACATCGAATCTGGAAGATACAAAAAAGTACTTCTCATAGGAGCAGATATGAACTCATCTATGATTGATTATACAGATAGAGCAACTTGTATCATTTTTGGAGATGGTGCAGGAGCAGTATTGTTTGAACCAAATACCGAAGGATTAGGAGTGCAAGATGAATATTTACGTAGCGATGGAAATGGAAGAGAATTCTTGCAAGTAGCAGCTGGTGGTTCTCTATTACCTCCAAGTGAAGAAACAGTAAAAAACAAACAACATTTTGTGCATCAAGATGGTAGAACCGTATTTAAATTTGCCGTATCTAACATGGCAGACGTTTGTGTAAAAATATTAGAAAGAAATAATTTGACTAATAATGATATCACATGGTTGGCAGCACATCAAGCAAATAAAAGAATTATTGACGCTACAGCCAAAAGAATTGATTTAGATGCATCTAAAGTAATGATGAATATACAAAAGTATGGTAATACAACATCCGCAACATTACCACTTTTGCTAAACGATTACGAATCGCAATTAAAAAAAGGAGATACCATTATCTTTGCAGCCTTTGGAGGCGGCTTTACTTGGGGTTCTATTTATTTAAAATGGGCATATTAAAAACAAAAACATCACCCTTAATCTAGTAATAGTGTAGGAAAACTAATCAAAATAATAATATTATGGATTTAAAAGAAATTCAACATTTAATTAAATTTGTAGCTAAATCTGGTGCAAGTGAAGTTAAATTAGAGATGGAAGATATTAAAATAACCATCCGAACCGGAACACATAGTAAAGGAGAAACAACCATTGTACATCAACCTATGATTTCTCAACAACCACTAGCAGCTGTTCCAACTTCACAACCTGCAACAATAGCAGCAGCAGTTCCAACCGAAGAAACTAAAGAAGAAGATAATTCTAAATACGTAACTATAAAATCGCCAATAATTGGAACTTTTTATAGAAAACCAGCACCAGACAAACCATTATTTGTTTCTGTTGGTGATACCGTAAACGAAGGAGATACGGTTTGTATTATAGAGGCAATGAAACTTTTTAATGAGATTGAATCGGAAGTATCTGGTAAAATTGTTAAAGTTTTAGTAGAAGATGCTTCGCCAGTAGAATTTGATCAACCATTGTTTTTAGTAGATCCATCATAAATTAAATTCCAAATTCTAAAACCAAAAGTAATTTAGAATTTGAAATTTGGAATTTCAAAAGAATTATGTTTAAAAAAATATTAATAGCAAATAGAGGAGAAATTGCACTACGTGTAATTAGAACCTGTAGAGAAATGGGAATCAAGTCGGTTGCTGTTTATTCTACTGCAGATAAAGAAAGTTTGCATGTGAAATTTGCCGATGAGGCCGTTTGTATTGGACCTGCAGCCAGTAGTGAGTCTTATTTGAAAATGGCAAATATTATTGCAGCGGCAGAGATTACTAACTCAGATGCCATTCATCCAGGTTATGGATTTCTTGCAGAAAATGCACAATTTTCCAAAATATGTAAAGAACACAAGATTAAATTTATCGGTGCAACCGCAGAAATGATTAATCTTATGGGAGATAAAGCATCTGCTCGTGAAACCATGAAAAAAGCAGGTGTGCCAATTATTCCTGGTTCCGATGGAATTATAGAAAGTTTTGAAGAAGCAGAAAAATTAGCAGATGAAATGGGCTTTCCAGTAATGTTAAAAGCAACTGCTGGCGGTGGTGGAAAAGGAATGCGTGCCTGTTGGAAAAAAGAAGAGATGAAAGAATTGTGGGACGCTGCAAGGCAAGAAGCAAAAGCATCTTTTGGGAATGATGATATGTATATAGAAAAACTGATTGAAGAACCTCGTCATATCGAAATTCAGATTGTAGGCGACTCTACAGGAAGAGCTTGTCATTTATCCGAAAGAGACTGTTCCATTCAACGTCGTCATCAAAAATTAACCGAAGAAACACCTTCGCCATTTATGACCAAAGCGTTGCGTAAAAAAATGGGTGAAGCTGCTGTTTTGGCATCCGAATCTATTAAATATGAAGGTGCAGGAACCGTTGAGTTTTTAGTAGATAAACACCGAAATTTCTACTTTATGGAAATGAATACACGTATTCAAGTAGAACATCCAATTACCGAACAAGTAATTGATTTTGATTTGATACGCGAACAAATTTTGGTTGCTGCTGGTGTACCAATATCTGGTAAAAATTATACACCAAAATTGCATTCTGTAGAGTGTAGAATTAATGCAGAAGACCCGTTTAATGACTTTAGACCTTGTCCTGGAAAGATTACTACTTTTCATGCTCCTGGTGGTCATGGTGTTCGTATTGATACACATGTATATGATGGTTATGTAATACCTCCATACTACGACTCTATGATAGCAAAATTAATTACAACAGCACAAACACGTGAAGAAGCAATTAATAAAATGAAACGCGCTCTCCAAGAGTTTATTATTGAAGGTGTAAAAACTACCATACCTTTTCACCAACAATTAATGGAAAATCCAGATTATTTAGCTGGAAATTACACCACAAAATTTATGGAAGATTTTGAAATGAAACCAGAAGTTGAGGCTTAGTTTTTAATAAAACATTTATTATTAAAGGATACAATTTTTTAGTTGTATCCTTTTTTATTTTTTTGAGATTAGTAGAAATATTTCACAGAACCTTTCTATTATTAAATTTTCTTTGTATGTCTTTGTGCACTTTGCGTGAAACAAAAAATACCAAAAGAACAATTCCAAAACCAATAAGAACATACCAAAAATTAGTAGGAGTCACTTTTGTTTCAGAATTACCAATAAATACAAAACCTGCCCAATAATAAGGTGTTTTTTTACTGTTACTAATATTTTTATCGTTTAAATAATCAAGTTTTGCTTGGTGTAAAGCTTGAGTTTTGGAATGTGTTTGCTTATAATTCTTATAAAAATTACCCATTAATATACTCGTTGCTTTATCATTTACTTTCCATAGAGAAACAAGTAAATTTTGTACGCCAGTATAAGAAAAACCTCTTGCTAAACTCATTGCACCTTCTCCTTTTTGTAGTTTGCCAATACCAGTTTCACAGGCACTCATTACTAGTAAATCGGTATGGAGATTTAAACCATAAATTTCGGGTAAATACAAAGTTTCATTTCGAAACTCGATATGTGCTGGTTCAAAAAAGCCACCTGCACTTGCGTGTGTAGATAAATGAATCATGTCATAACCATTTGCTTGTTCTAAAAATGCTTTTTTTGTTGCATTTACTTTCTTCAAATACAAGCCATTTGTTTGGTTTATTAAATTTTTCTCTTCGTCAATGGTATAACTCAGTTCTTGTAAATTTCTGTAGTTGTTCTCAAAGAGAGGAAAAAATCCTAGGATACGCTGTCTTTTTTGTATTTTTTTTCGCTCTTTTTGTTGCATTAAAATACTTGCAGAATAGCCGTAATTAATCGTATTTTTTAGTAATAAATACGGCATTTTTTCAAAATTTGTATGTGTTGTTTCTTGTGTTAGTAAAGCGTCAAATGCCAAAAAATTCAGTTTTCCATCTGGAATGATACAAAGTGTTTTAGAAGTGGTATTTTCTAATTCTGGTTGCACTAGTTTTAGGTACAAATAATATGCATTTTTTTGATAAATGGAAATATCATTTTTAAGTCTATTACCATTACTATTTGCAAATAATGCAATGTATTCTTGTAATGCTTTTTTATAACTAGAATCCTTTGTAATTCTACGCCATTGTATGGGCTTGTGTTTGTTTATAAAAAAAATATAAACATAGTTTTTGGTATTAAAATAAG
>WFMU01000276.1 GCA_015488935.1 Flavobacteriaceae bacterium
GTATATGTTTTATTTGGAACAAAATTAATACTAGAATTAGATTCATAAAAACCATCTCTATCTGCTGGATTAAATGGTATTGTGTTGTTATTACCAGTTAATGAAACGGTAGCATTACTCAATACTTGATCGTTGTTATTTTCTTGAAATGGTCCAAGAGAATAAGATACTAAAATCAAATTTGTTTCATCAGATGCACCTAAAAAAGCAGTTGCAGCCATTTTACTAGTGTGGTCATTTATATCTAAATCAATAGGTTTTTCAAAAAAATCTCCACTACAAGAAGATAAAATAAAACCTATGGTAAGAATTAGTATTATTTTGCGGTATAACATAATTTTAAAATTTAAATCGATAAGAAATCGATGGTACTATTGGTATTAAACTAATTTGTTTGTATTCTTTTTTATTGGTGCTAAAATTTTGACCTAGATAAATATAAAAAGGATTGCTACGCATATAGGCATTATATACACCAAAAATCCATGCACGTTCTCCCCAACTTGTTTTTTTTATAAATTCGGCACCTAAATCTAAACGGTGGTATGCTGGCATTCGATAACTATTTTTTTCGCCAAGAATAGATATTGGAGTAATTACACCATTTTGGTCGAAACTAGAATAGGTTGCTTCTGGTAAGGAAATGGAATTACCAGTACCATAAACCCAAGTACCACTTAAATGAAATTTATCGGAAAATTTGTGTATTGCTACAAGTTCAAAATCATGTCTTCTATCAAATTTAAAAGGATATTCTTTTCCAGAATTAATATCGTTAAACTGTCTTTTATTCCACGCTAAAGTATAGCCAATCCATCCTGTAGTTTTTCCTCTTTTCTTTTGTAGTAAAACTTCCATACCGTAGGCGGTTCCTTTTCCTTGTGTAATTTTGTCTTCCCAACTTTCGGTAATATTAAAAAAACTGGCTCCTTCTTTGTACGAAATTACATTTTCCATTTTTTTATAATAGCCTTCTACACTAAATTCAATATTATTTTTTAAAGTAGTAGCAATACCAACAGCTCCTTGCCAAGAAGTTTGTGGTTTAATTTTTTTTGTAGAAGGTACCCAAAGGTCGGTTGGTAAACCAATAGATTCGTTGGTTAATAAATTAATATATTGTGTCATTGTTGCATAAGATGCCTTTAAGCTCCATTTTTTATTTACCAAATATCGCAATCCTATTCTTGGTTGAATTGAGAAATAATTTTTTTTAGAAATACGAAATCCAGAACTGTGTAATCCAAGATTTGCTTTTAATTTTCCTAAGCGAAATTCATCTTCTACATAAGCAAAATATTCGTGTGAATATTGTTTTTTTTGTTTGTCTAGAAAGTTAAAATCTTCTTCGCCAAAATCTCCTTTTACAGAAATTGCTCCTGGATTATAGGTATGATAAGTATCTCCTATTCCAAGTCGTATATGATGGTTTGGGTTTGGTATATAGTCTAAATCTACTTTGGCAGTAAAATCGTAAATTCCGGATTTGTACTTTGCATTAAATTTATTATTATCGCCGTTTAGTGCATCTTCTTCTCCGGCAGAAAAATTAAAGTTAAATTTACTATAAGTTAAGGTTGTATTTGCAAATAGTTTGCTGTTAATATTGTAATTCCATCTTAGTGCTGTAATTACATTTCCCCAATCAACGCCACTCGATGTTTTTGAATAATCATTACTATTTACATCGTTATCTTTAAAATTAAAATCAAAAACATCAGAACCTAAATAAGTACTTAAATACAAACTGTGTTTTTGATTAAATTCGTGATTTATTTTTGCATTTAAGTCATAAAAATAAGTACTTAGATCTATTTCATCACCTCTTTTTTTGGTTTCTTTTTTTATAAATGGTTTTGCAATTACATCAAAATAATTTCTTCTTCCCGAAATCATAAAAGACGTTTTATTGTTAATTATAGGACCTTCTAGTGTTAATCTAGAAGATAAAATACCAATAGCACCTTCGCCGTGAAATTCTTTTTTATTTCCTTCTTTCATATTTATTTCAATTACAGAAGAAAGTCTGCCACCATATCTTGCTGGAAATCCACCTTTGGTAAGTGTTACATTTTTTATAGCATCGGTATTAAAAACAGATAAAAATCCAAGTAGATGCGATACGTTATAGATAGGTACACCATCTAAAATTACTAAATTTTGGTCTGGACTTCCACCTCTCACATAAACACCATTCATTCCTTCGGTTCCTCCTTGAACTCCTGGCAAGAGTTGTAATGTTTTTAAGACATCATTTTCTCCTAAAATGGTTGGAATTTTTTCGATGTCTTTTATAGCAACATTAATTTGACTCATTTGTATTTTCTTTTCTATTTTGGCTCTTTTTTTTCCTGATAATACTACTTCATTAAGTGCAACGGAAGGTTTTAAGTTAAAATTGATAATTTTATTTTCATCTAAATTAATTTTTAAGACAAAATCTTCATATCCAACAAAAGAAGCATGTAGATTAGCGGCTCCTTTGGTAAGTGTTAAACTATAAAAACCATAATTATTGGAGGTAGCTCCATTATTTGAATTTATATCGAATACATTGGCAGCTATTAATCGTTCTCCTGTTTTGCTATCTTGAATATATCCACTTATAGTATATTTTTCTTGTGAAAAAGAAATTTGAAAACTGATAAATAATAGAATAATAATAAAAAATTGTTTCATAAAATAGATTTAAAGCAATAATAACCACTTTTTTAAATAAAATTGTAGTTAATGCTTAAAAGACGTTTTTTTATACA
>WFMU01000277.1 GCA_015488935.1 Flavobacteriaceae bacterium
TTATATTTCCTTGCGAATCTTTATTGTATTTATAGGTAAAATTATCCATTAACAATTTTGTTCCTGCATTATTTTTTGCCCATCTTTTAAGAAAGGTTAAATTTCCATTTCTATCGAAACTATAATTGGCACTTACTCCTGCTAAGGTACTACCTGTTGGTGTTATTTCGGTAGATGTCATTGCTTTAATACGATTTAATTGATCGTATGTATAGTTATTATAAGCGGTATTTATTGGGTTAGCCTTTTCGTCTAATAACGAGGTTACCATGGATTTTATATTTCCATTATATAAGTTTTTATTGTTTGTGTTTTGCAGACTTATAAAGTTATTTGCTGTTACTTGTCTGGCTTGATAATCGTTATTGTAATAATGCAGGGCATAGGCAAATGCATCTTTGGCTACGGTACTTTGTGCATAACCATCTTTACCCATATCTTTATTTGTTAATAAGCGCTCACTATTTACAGCTTTTAGCCATCCTTGTAGTGTATATGCGTAATCTATTCCTTGTACTTTGTGTTCTCCTAGTACGGTTCTTGCTAAAGGACCATGGTCGTAGTAGTTATAGGTTGCATCTTTTTCCCAAATAACGCCATCTTTAGAAGTTTGCACATTGGTTATTCTGTTATCTGCATCGTACTGGTATTTATGTATAAACTGGTCTGGTGCGCCTCTTTGGTAAATTACTTTGTTTACATTTCCACTTATTAAATCGTATTCGTATTTGGTTCTTTTAATATGTTGGTTTATGCTCACTAAATATGGATCTTTTATTTCTCGTACTATTTCTTTTACGTTTCCGTGAATATCGTAATCGTAATAAATGGCATTTTTGTAATTTTCTAATGCTGCAGGAGTGTTTACTCTTGGCAATTCATCGTAGTAATATACCGTAGTAACTCGTCCTCTAGAATTGTTTGCGTAGGATTCGAAATATGGTATTTTACTATCTTCTATTTGGTCGTATTTTGTAATGGATACTTCTTTTCTTATTCCTGAGGATAGTGCATGATTGATTGCATAGTCTAAGGATAATTCTGTTCCAGACCCATTTGCAAATTTTCCATTATTTAGAATTTGGAAATTATTTGCTAGTAATAGTTCTCCTGCTTCTGTTATTCTACCTAAAGCATCGTATTTGGTATAACTAAATGCTTCTTGTGGATGTGCTTGTCCTGGTACTTGCCTATTAGTTTCTTGTTTTGCATTTTGCGATGCTATTATTCTTCCTAAATCATCGTAAGCAAATCGTGTTATACCACCATCTGGTGTTTTTTGCCATACCAATTGGTTTAGAGAGTTGTATTTGTATTGGGTTTTTAGTCTGTGTTTAGGTAGCGTTATTGTACCTAAATCTAATGTGTCTTTTGTTCTTCGGAATATATCAATTTTATTACTATCTTCTTGGGTATATTCTTTTCTGTTTACACCTTCTGGTGGTACAGTTTGTATTAAGTTTCCTGCTTGGTCGTAGTAGTATAGGGTGTATTGGTATTCTTTGTCGTAATAAACCATTGAAAATTCTTCTGTAAGGTTTGCTAAAGCAGTTCTAATATATTCTTTTTTAAAATCTTCTTTTATGTTGTTTATATATGTTTCGTATGCTTCCATATCAAAAGCAGCTTCTACACTATCGCTAAAATCTTGACAATCGTTATTTGTTTGAATTTCAACAACTCTTGTTGGTAGCATTGGTTTTGGAGGGCATATATTAGGATTTTCTTGTAAATAGGAATAAACAAATTCACTCCAATTTTTTAAACTATGCAGATTATCTGGTAAGCTTGGATCTACATTTCCTATTGTACTGTTTGCATCGTCATCATCTAAATAATATGGTATGGTATCTCCATCCAAATCACTTTCCATCTTCTCTTTATACTTGTTTATTACTAAGCTATAATTGTTATATCCATAATTTAATTCGGTTGCTCCAAATTGTTGGATACTTAAATATAATGGGTGCTCTATATAGGTTATACCTAAAGTTTGTATATATTCTTTGTATCCTGCAACCAAATATTGCAAATTGTTATTACAAAAGTAATCGGAGGTGTCATAGAGACTTGATAATTGAAAAATTCCATTGTCTGCTGTTCCATTTTCAAAATAGAAGAGGGTACTCATAAATTGTTTATATTCTTCATAAGCATCGGTACAACTTACTAATTCTACTGTTTGTGGAATACAATCGCATTGTTGTTTTTCGTATTTATTGATTGTTACCTTGGTTGCTTTTTTAGGTTGGTTTTGAAAAGGGCAACTAATATTGTTAAGTTTCCAAACCTTAGCATCTGGGCTTGTTACTCGTATTAACATTTTTCTTGGCGAGGCACTAGTTTTTTCAAAAGTTAATACTCCATCATAAGGACCAACATCTGTTAATTGCAGATTACTTGTTGTTTGAATTTGTTCTGTTATTTGGTTTCCAGAAGCATCTGTTTTAGGAATAAAATCGCCACCATTACCTACCGTACTATCAAATACATATACGTCTAAACTTGTACCGTTTAATCCTGAAAGTAAATTTTGATAAGTTGTGTTTCCTCTATAGCCTGTATCTAAATGTATATTATTATTGTAAAATACTTCAAATCTTACTGGTGTAGAAACGGGAGTATATTCTATGGTAACCAAACCTGTTTCAATTCCTAAATTGACTTCTATTTCATAAATATTTGGTTCTCCTTTAAAATCAATACTAGATCCACAATTTAGCGATGTATCTGTAACTAATTCACAAGCATCACCTATTCCATTATTATTACTATCTTCTTGATATGGATTATAAGTATCTGGACAATTATCGCATGCATCTGGTTTTCCATCATTATCTGAATCTATTCCAGTACAATCACCTCCTTCACAAGCGTCTCCAATGTTATCTCCATCGGTATCTATTTGATCTGGATTACTAACACCTGGACAATTATCGCTTACATCTCCAATACCATCATTATCTATATCTTCTTGTCCTGGATTATATACTTCTGGGCTATTATCGCAATTATTTGCTACACCATCGCCATCTATATCAAAGTTTAGAGTTATTGTATCAGTAGATTGAAATATATCAATTCCATTAAAAAAGTATTGATTTGCCGCATCGTAATACGAGCCTGTTATTTGGTATGGCTGCATACCAGTATTAAAATTAAATTGTAAGTCTGCAATTTTTACTACGTTAGTGTAGGCAGTTGCATTTTCTATTTTTATAATGTCTGCCGTTCCTATATTTGAATTTATTATAAATGTATTCGTTGGTATATCGTACACCCAACTTATCATATCTATATTTTCTATTCTTTGTGCATATTGCTTTATATATCCTGTATTAAAGGCTGTATTATTACTTAAATACACTCTTGATTCAGAAAATAATTGTCCTTTAGAAATTAAATCATTCATTAATTCTTTTAAACTTTCCACAAAATTTCCCTGCGCTACTTCTACACTACAACAAGATGTATAATTTCCTGGATTGATTAAGCCTTCACCAATATCGTTTGTGTTTTCTCCAGAGATGTCGTAACATTCTCCTATTCGAGCTATGGTTACACCATCTAGTATTATTTCTTCGTAAGAGTTTGGATTTAAGGTATCGCTTATGTCATGAATTTGTGCAATTACCTGAAAATTAAATAACTGATTAGCATTATTATAATTTGTATAGTGTACATTTTTCAGTTTTAATATAGTCCAATCTACACCGTAATTATTCCAGTTTATTGCTGTTGTGGTTCCTGGTATGGTAGCCGTATTAGGTATGCTTAGTTTTATTGGTTCTGTTGTATTTGTTTCTGCCTCCAGATTTAGACCAATATTTAGCGTTAATGGTTGGTTTGTATCTGCCAATATTTTATATTTTAGTGTACCATTTGCAGGAATTGTTCCTCCTAAATCTTTATATAAACCTCTAGACAAATAGATACCTGTATAATCTGCTGTATAAGGGAAATAGGTTGTTGTATTAACCCTATTAATTTCATTAAATAGTTCAAACAAATATCCTTCTAAATCGGTTTCTAATGGGCATCTTCCTGTTTCTTGAAACAATCCAAAACGTACTTGTGCTTCTAGTGTAGCTGCGATTTGATCATCTGTTTGTGTAGAGTCGTATAAGGTTCCTACCATAGGCAAATAGCGCTTTAACTTATTTGTATAATAAGATGCTTCAGAAGGGGTATCACACATATCATCCATACGATCAACTACAAGGTATGGAGTTCCATTAGCAGTGTATTGAAAATTAACTACTGTTGTATCGTAATTATTTAACAAACTCCCTATGTTATTATCATTATCAACATCTGCACCATCTCCAATACAACCATTATAACTCCGTACATTATTTGCATATACATCTCTAAACGAAGACTGTATTCTTTGTTTTAATGATAAATACATATTTTTATAGGCTCTCCAAAACTTATTCTTTTTTTCTAGACTTAAATCTAAATTTTCAATATCTGTTTGTGTTACATTGGTAATATTACAGTTAGTTATACTGTTGCATGTTGCTTGTGAATATGCTATTTCTAGCATTTTTTTACCATAGTTTTCGTATTCTTGAGTTAGCGCATGTAGCATAATACTTCTATGATAACTAGTAGGAGATGTTGCACCTATATTTAAATTATCAACAAAATACGGGTCTAAGTCCATTATTTTTGTTAGTGCGGTTGTGTTTGGAAAAAATTGTGCTACATTTGGATCGGTTGTATTGTCTAATGCGTTTAAAAAATTATCAAAACCGTCGGAATTTACCTTCATAGTTACTGAAACTGTTGCTCCTTTTGTAAAATAATCTATATTTTTTACTCTAGTTGGATCGTCACATAATATTTTATCGTAAGTATAGTATGCAAATTCTGGATGGTAAATAACTAATGATTCTGCCCAACTTTCTTTAAACATTGCAATAAAATCTTTGACATCTGCAAGATATTGTGGTTCTATTGCATAAGTTCCATCTGCATTCGTTATAACCAAATTGGCATTTTCAATAACAGCATCTGGGAATAATTGTATTCCTTCTGCATTCGTTTGATTTAGTGAATCAATTATTACATAACTAATATCTCCATTAGATTCAAAATAGTGTTTTGCTTCTGCGCTTCCAAAAGCAAAATTGTAATGTGATGGGTTTCTCCAACTGTTTGAGGGACCTCCAGATGTATCATACGAAATATTTCTCAGTCTATTTTCTTCGTTGTATATATTAACCCAAGGATTGTTATGTATCGGATTGTTTGCACTACCATCACTTGGAATATATTCGTTTCCGTATTGTCCATCTGGCATCATATCAATAAGCAATTCTCCTAAATTTGTATTGCATGGTAATCTACTTGCATCTGTTGCCATTCCATCTGGGTTACATGGTGCTTGACATATTTCTATTAGCAAATCGAATTCTGTTCCAAATTTTGCATCTACAAGATCTTTTTCAGATTGAGATAAATCATCATAACCAAAATAGCTATTCCGGTGATTACTTATATAATCCTCTTTATTTCCAAGACTATCTACACATTCTTGACAGGTTTTAAAACATCCATCTAAAGTAGCATTTGCTCTTAAATCTTCTATATTCAATAAACAATTCGCTCCAAAAACACCCTCTTTTGCTTTACTAATATAGTCATCTGCAAATAAATCTAATGCTTTTTTATTTACACTTACTTTTTTTGTAATACTAATATTGCCAGTTTCTAAGTTAAATGTATTATTTCCTCCTGTTGCAGTAGTTAAATTAAATTTTGTTTGTTCTGGTGTATTTGATATTAGTGTTACTCCTCCGTTTGTTGTTGTTTGGTAACTTCCTAATTTAGTAACATTATTGAGTGCTGGTATTTTTTCGATTCCACATTCATCTTTTAAAGACATTTTAAAATCGTAGATATAAGGATAACTATTATCTCCTGATGAATCTACTGCACATCCATAAGTAAAAGCTCCTATTTTTAAATCGTAATTAAATGTATAATTATTATCTCCTTGTACAAATTTCTGCACTTCGTATTTTAATCCATCTTTTTGTAATCCATTTTTCCCTGTACTGTATGCTGCATTTAACTTTGGTGTAGAAAATAAGTTTACATTTAATTGTGTATGTGTTACATTTGCATTTGCATTTGGTACTTCATCGTCTAATTCATCTAAATTATCTGGGTTTTTCCCTACTAATGCTGTTGCAATTGTACGTCCTTGCGGATCTATATAACTTAAGCTTATTTGCCCATTTGGGTCAACTACTGCATTTTTTTTATAATGTAAAAAATCTCCTACATTAACTCCAAATAATCTATTCAATTCTACTTGCTCTGGCGTTGCATAGTAGTATTTCATTTCGTGCTTTGCAATTGTTTTTGTTCCTAGCTGATGTGTTTCTCCTACACCACTTTTTCTTCTTATTCTTCCAGTATTATCTGGTGTATATTGTATTTGTGAAAAAGGGTATCCATTTGCATTTGGCACTCTATCTTGCCAGTTGTTTGTAGGGCTATTATTACT
>WFMU01000278.1 GCA_015488935.1 Flavobacteriaceae bacterium
TCTCATTCTCGCTTGATAACCCGTGTTTTATTGAATACGCCCCTGAAACAAGTTCAGGGTGACGGACAATCGAAAAATTATTATAAACTAAGTTCAAAAGTACATTATTTATGACTTAATTAAAAATTAGGAAGTAATTTAAAAGTCCTTTCCTTTGGAAAGGATTTAGGATAGGAAAAAATTTAAATTAAGAGCATAAAAAAAGGCAAGCTACCTACATCACACCGCTACAACCTAATACCTTTGCTGCGTTCCCGCCCTGGAGGATTCAAAGGGAGCTAGTTGTGTAGGACTTGCCGCTGCAAAGGTACAACGCAAATTTTATTACGCAATAAAAAATGTAACTATTTTTTATTTTTTCGTACTAATACAGTAAATCAATTAGTATCTTTGTTAAACTTTTAAACAAAACCTTATGGAAAATCAAGCAAATACAAAACAAACCATAATTAATTACGGTCTTATTTTAGGAGCAGCTTCAATAATTTTATCTGCTGGTATTTATGCTGCTGGTATCAACTTAATGGAGCAACCAACTTGGGTCAAAATTTTGAGTTATGTTATTTTTATTGTTTCAATTATTGCTGGAATAAAAAAGTATCGAGACCTTAATAACAACTACCTAACACTAGGACAAGCAATGAAAGTTGGAATAGGAATTGCCTTAGTAGGAGGAATATTAAGCGCCATTTATACCTACATCTTTTTTAGCTTTATAGACCCAGAAATAATAACACAAATTATGGCTAATGCAGAAGAAAAAATGCTTGATCAAAATCCAGATATGACAGAAGAACAAATAGAAATGGGCACCAAAGTTGCTAAAATGTTTATGTCGCCATTTGCCTTATCTACAATGGCCATCATTGGAAGTTTAATCATGGGAGCAATTATTTCTCTTATAGGAGGACTAATATTAAAAAAAGAAGATACATCGTATAATTTATAATCCAGCAAATGAATATATCCGTAGTTATTCCTCTACTTAACGAAGCAGAATCATTACCAGAATTACACGATTGGATTGCAAGCGTAATGCAAAACAACAAGTACAGCTATGAAATTCTTTTTATAGATGATGGTAGTACAGATAACTCATGGAAAATAATAAACCAATTAGCAGAAAAAAACGAATTTGTTAAAGGCATTCGATTTCAGACAAACTACGGAAAATCACAAGCATTAAATGCTGCTTTTAAAGTTGCAAAAGGCGATGTGGTAATTACAATGGATGCCGATTTACAAGACAGTCCAAACGAAATACCAGAATTATATAACCTTATTAAAAAAGATAATTTTGACTTAATTTCTGGCTGGAAAAAGAAACGCTACGATTCTAAAATTAAAAAAAATATACCTTCAAAATTATTTAATGCAGCAGCAAGAAAAACTTCGGGATTAAAGCTACACGATTTTAATTGTGGACTAAAAGCGTATAAAAATGAAGTCGTAAAAAATGTAGATGTCTATGGCGAAATGCATCGCTACATACCAGTATTAGCAAAAAATGCAGGTTTTACAAAAATAGATGAGAAAGTAGTTATTCATCAAGCACGAAAATACGGTGTAACAAAATTTGGTATCGAACGTTTCTTTAATGGATTTTTAGACTTAATTACCATTTGGTTCCTATCCAAATTCGGAAAAAGACCAATGCATTTATTTGGACTTTTAGGAAGTTTTATGTTTTTTATTGGATTTGCTTCTGCAGCATATATTGGTATTTCTAAACTTTTGCATGTCTTTTATTTTCATACTACAGCAAGATTAGTAACCGAAAATCCTTGGTTTTATATAGCATTAGCAACGATGATAATTGGCACACAGCTATTTTTAGCAGGTTTCTTAGGCGAAATCATTTTGCGTTCTAATAAAAATCACGAACGATATAAAATTAAAGAAGCGTTAAATTTGTAGTTTAAAGCATCCAAAACTAAAATTCTTCCATCTTCCACCCTTTGTCTTCTGTCTTTTTAATACATTTGCATACACTATTGAATAAAGTAAAATGGACAACAATAAAATAAAAAAAACTGCGGAACTTTGGCTTCAAGCACCTTTTGATACAGAAACACAAAACAAAGTACAACACTTAATAGATACAGACAACCTAACCGAAAGCTTCTATAAAAATTTAGAATTCGGAACTGGTGGAATGCGTGGAATTATGGGTGTTGGAACAAACCGAATAAATAAATATACATTAGGTAAAAATTCGCAAGGAATTGCAAATTACTTACATAAAATGTTTCCAGAAAAATCACAAGATTCCGAAATAAGAATTGCAATTGCTTACGATTGCCGCCATAACTCTGCAAAATTTGCAAAAGAAGTAGCAAATGTATTTTCTGCAAATGATATTATCGTATATTTATTTGAAGAATTAAGACCAACACCAGAATTATCTTATACAGTAAGACATTTAGGATGTGATATCGGTATTGTATTAACAGCATCGCACAATCCGCCAGAATACAATGGTTATAAAGTATATTTTAATGATGGAGCACAAATAGTTCCACCACAAGATGGCGAAATTATTAAAGAAATAAACGCTGTAGATTTTAAAGATATAAAATTCGATGCAAATGAAGATTTAATAGAATATATAAGTAAAGATATTGATGATTCTTTTATTAATGCATCCATTAGTAATGGAACATTTCCAACAACTAGTAATAGAGATAAATTAAAAATAGTATTTACTTCACTACACGGAACATCCATAACCATCATTCCTGAAGCCTTAAAAAAAGCAGGATACACAGATGTAAATATTGTAGAAGAACAACGCATACCAAATGGTGATTTTCCTACCGTAAAATCTCCCAATCCAGAAGAGCCAGAAGCATTAAAAATGGCTACAGATTTAGCAGAAAAAATTGGTGCAGATATTGTTATCGGAACCGATCCAGACTGCGACCGAATAGGAATTGCCATTAGAGATACCAACAATAAAATGAAACTCCTTAACGGAAATCAAATGATGAGCGTTTTGGTAGAATTTTTACTAAAAAAATGGAAAGAAGCAGGAAAACTAAACGGAAAACAATTTGTTGGCTCAACCATTGTTTCTACCAACTTAGTAAATGATATTGCTACAAGCTATGGTGTAGAAACCAAAGTAGGACTTACAGGTTTTAAATGGATTGCCAAAATGATACGCGATGCAGAAGGTAAACAAGAATTTATTGGAGGCGGTGAAGAAAGTTTCGGATTTATGGTTGGCGATTTTGTAAGAGATAAAGATGCAGTTACTGCAACATTATTGGCTTGTGAAATAGCAGCAACAGCAAAAAGCGAAGGAAGTACCTTATACAAAAAACTATTAGAAATATATACCAAACACAAATTTTATAAAGAACACCTTATCTCTGTAGTTAAAAAAGGAATTACAGGAGCCGAAGAAATCAAGCAAATGATGGTAGATTTACGTGCCAATCCATTGCAAGAAATAGATGGTGAAAAAGTAAAATATTTATACGATTACCAATCTTCAATAAAAAAAGATTTGATAAATAATACCAAAGAAACTATTCCTGTTGAAAAATCAAATGTACTGATTTACGAAACGGAAAATGGTACCAAAGTAGCATCGAGACCAAGTGGTACAGAACCTAAAATAAAATTTTACTTTAGTGTTAATAAAGTTTTACAAAACATAAAAGATGCCGAAAAAGTTGAGCAAGAACTCGACGCGAAAATCCAACGAATTATTAAAGAACTTAACTTATAAATGAATCACTATTTAAAGAAAATAATACCTTATGCATTGCCCTATAAAAAATATGCATTTCTCAATATAATAAGTAATCTTTTTTACGCATTATTTGCATTATTGTCTATGCTTTCTATAATGCCAATGTTAAAAGTATTATTTCAAAATGGTAAACGAACAACTGTTAAACCCGAATTTACAAGTGTTTTTAAACTATATGATTATGGTGAGGCATATATTAACTATTACATTACTACCAAATCAAATGAAAATGGAGAACTAGCGGTATTAACAGTAATGATTGTTGTTATATTAATTACTTTTTTACTAAAAAATCTTTTTAGCTACTTAGCCATATATTTCATTACTTTTTTACGAAATGGTGTTTTAAAAGATTTGCGAAATGATGTATATAAAAAAACACTAGAATTACCAGTATCCTTCTTTTCCGAAAAAAGAAAAGGAGATATTATGGCACGTATATTAGGCGATGTTGGCGAAATACAAAATTCTCTTTTAGCAATATTAGAACTAATTGTTAGAGAGCCATTTACTATCTTATTTACGCTTATTACTATGTTTGCAATAAGTACAAAATTAACACTATTTGTATTTGTATTTATTCCCATTACTGGATATATAATCTCATTAGTTGGAAAAAGTTTAAAAAAACACTCCACAAAAGTACAAAAAGAGCAAGGCTATTTTTTATCTATTTTAGAAGAAACACTTGGTGGTTTAAAAATTATAAAAGGATTTAATGGAGAAGAAGTTTTTAATAATAGATTTAGAAAATCTACCTCTCGGTTTTTCAATTTCTCCAATACATTAGCACATCGCCAAAATTTAGCATCTCCAACAAGTGAATTTCTAGGAATTACTATTTTTACCGTTTTATTGTGGTATGGTGGTAAAATGGTTTTGGTAAATCACGAACTAGAAGCAGATGCTTTTATTGGATATATGCTACTCGCATACAACATATTAGATCCAGCAAAAAAAATATCTAGAGCAAGTTATGGAATTAAAAGAGGAGAAGCAGCTGCACAACGTGTTATTGAAATTTTAGATACCAAAAGCACCCTAGAAGATAAAGAAAATGCTATTGTAAAACAAAATTTTGATAAAGAAATTAAATTTGAAAACATTTCATTTAAATACGAAGATGATTATGTTTTAGAAAATTTCTCCTTAACAGTAACTAAAGGAAGTACCGTTGCTTTGGTCGGTCAATCTGGTAGTGGAAAATCAACCATTGCCAATTTGGTAACACGGTTTTATGATGTAAATAAAGGAAAAATTACCATAGACGGATTAGATATTAGAGATTTAACCAAACATTCCTTAAGAGAACAAATGGGATTGGTAACACAAGATGCCATCTTATTTCACGATACCATTGCAAATAATATTGCCTTTGGAAAAGAAATTTCCGAAGAAAATATAATACATGCTGCAAAAATTGCCAATGCACATGAATTCATTTTAGAACAACCAAATGGATATCAAACGAGTATTGGAGATAGTGGTAATAAACTATCTGGCGGACAAAAACAACGAATCTCCATTGCTAGAGCCATTCTAAAAAATCCACCAATAATGATATTGGATGAAGCAACATCTGCACTAGATACCGAATCGGAAAAAGCTGTACAAGAAGCGTTAGAAAAACTCATGCAAAACAGAACCTCTATTGTAATTGCGCATCGCCTTTCTACCATTCAGAATGCAGATTTAATTGTAGTTATGCAAAAAGGTAAAATAGTAGAACAAGGAACACATAAAGAATTGATTGCAAAAAAAGGCACCTATTACAACTTAGTAAACATGCAATCTTTAGGATAATTAAAATTTAAGCATTTGTAGTTTTGATTCAGCTAAACAAATCCATAAATCACAAACAAACTTACCACAAATGAAAACTATAAAATCACTAAAATGGAGATATGCTTGCAAAAAATTTGATGCAACAAAAAAGCTTTCTCCAAAAAAATTAAATCGATTAAAAAAAGCTTTTAATCTAACGGCAACCTCCTTTGGTTTGCAACCAATAAAAATGCTAGTAATTAGCGATGAAAAAATTAAAAACAAACTACTAAAACATGCCTATTATCAAAAACAAATTACAGATTGCTCACAATTATTGGTACTTTGTATTGAAGATAATATAGACAATAAAGCTATAGATGCATATTTTGATTTAGAAAAAGAAACAAGAGGAACATCCGAAGAAATAATTGGAAAATTTAGACAAAATTTAAAAAATAGTTTTGCAAATAAAACAGCAGAAGAAAAAAAACAAGCTGCTATTTATCAAACCTACATTGCATTAGGAAATCTAATGACTGTTTGTGCCATAGAAAAAATTGATGCCTGTCCAATGGAAGGATTTAATCCAACAAAATTTGATGAAGTTTTAAAATTAAATTCCTTAAATTTGAAATCCGTACTACTTTTACCTGTAGGTTATAGAGCAAAAGATGATTTTATGAGCAAACTAAAAAAAGTACGAAAACCGTTAAAAGAAATAATTATAAAAATGTAAAGGCGTGATGCATCACATCTTAACATCCATTAAGCTGTTACTTCCTTTAGGAAAGACGGAAATTGGATAGTAAAACACAATAATATGAGTCAAGAAATCAGAAATTTAGAACCAAAAGCATTATGGAACAATTTTACAAATTTAAATGCTGTACCAAGACCTTCAAAAAAAGAAGAAAGAGTACGACAATTTATGGTAGATTTTGGAAATAAATTGGGACTACCTACACAAGTAGATCCAATTGGAAACGTTATTATAAAAAAACCTGCTACAAAAGGTATGGAAAATAGAAAAACTATTGTATTGCAATCGCATTTAGATATGGTTTGTCAAAAAAATAACGATACCAATTTTGATTTCGACACACAAGGTATTAACATGTTTGTAGATGGCGATTGGGTAAAAGCAAAAGGAACTACACTAGGAGCAGATAATGGTATTGGTGTAGCATCTATAATGAGTATATTAGAATCTAATAATATTCCACATCCAGCAATTGAAGCTCTTTTTACCATTGATGAAGAAACAGGAATGACTGGTGCTATTGGTTTACAAGGAGGTTATTTAGATGGCGAAATATTATTAAATCTAGATACCGAAGACGATGATGAAATTGGTGTTGGTTGTGCTGGTGGAATTGATATTACAGCTACAAGAAAATACGAATTAACTCCTACATTACCAAAAAGTTTCGCTTTTAAAATTACAGTAAAAGGGTTGCAAGGTGGTCATAGTGGAATGGATATTCATAAATATTTTGGTAATGCTAATAAAATGATGAATCGTATTTTATACGCATTAAAAGAGGTTGCCTTAGTATCAGAAATTGATGGTGGAAGTTTGCGAAATGCAATTCCTAGAGAAAGTAATGCAATCATTATATGTGAAGATGAAGATAAAATGGGCGTAATTTACAATGCAATTGCACAAGATATAAAAACCGAATATGCAACAATTGAAAAAGATTTAGAAATTTTAATAGCAAAAACAACCGTTCCTAAATTTTCGATGAATAAAAAAGAACAAGACGATTTGTTAAAAGCGATTTACACTACGCATAATGGCGTTTTTAGAATGAGTCCAGATATTGAAGATTTGGTAGAAACCTCAAATAATTTGGCACGTGTTATTGTAAAAGATGGCACTATAAAAATAGGATGCCTTACACGCTCATCTGTAGAATCTGGCAAAATGGATTTGGCATATCATATAAAAAGTGGTTTTGAATTGGCAAATTTTGATGTAGAATTAAGTGGTTCTTATCCAGGATGGAAACCAAATCCAGACTCGGCAATTTTAAAAATTCTCAAAAGTATTTATAAAAATATGTTTAACGAAAAGCCTAATATTTTGGCATGTCATGCAGGATTAGAATGTGGTATTTTAGGAACTAATTATCCAGAAATGGATATGATTTCTTTTGGTCCGAACATTAGAGGAGCACACTCGCCAGACGAAAGAGTAAGCATATCTTCTACACAAAAATATTGGAACTATTTACTCGAAATTCTACAACAAATTCCCGTAAAATAAATCCTTATTAGAGTAAAATACAATTCCATTTATTTATACATTTTTGGCTTACATTTGGCAACATTTGTATTTTACTGTTTTTTATGTAGGGCTCACATTAAATTAAAAACTATACTGAAGCCTAAGAAAAATACTATTGTTTAAGTTTTCGAACCCATGGTACTGCTTTAAGTAAAATAATTGTCCTGTAAGGTTAATATCCCAATTTTCTTTTACAGAATAATCCAAAGAAGGCATTACAAAGAACAAGTTCATTCCTTGTCCATAAATACTAGTAATATTTCCTTTAATCCGTGGATTAAATTCTTTGGATACTTGCACTAAATAAGAATATTTTGTTGGCATTAATTCTTTTGCAGATAAGGTATTTGTTGCAAAACTTAATACAGAAGTATTAAATGTTTCTGCTCCATTACTTGTATAAAGTGCAGATACATTTAAATACGCTCCCTTTTTAAAAAAATAATCTATCGATGTAGAAATACTCGTAACATCTTTCGTGTTTTTTTTATCTTTAAAATAAGTAGCCTCTCCTTTAAATCCAGCCTTTTTAATATTTCCTGCCCATCCTGCTCCTAAAGCAATATCTTTGTAGTAATTTGCTGCTAATATTTGAAAATCATATTTCCATTTATTAAATTTATACTTACTTGCCAATACGGTATTATTCATATCTTTTCCTGGCTTATAAGCTACGTCTATAGTTCCTTTATTGGCATAGTACTGTATTCGTAAAGCATCGGTTCCAGCTTTTTCTTGATAATCAAAATCTACTATATTATATGCATTAAATAAATCGTTGGCATTCCATGCAAGGTTAATTCCCCAATTAATACGCTGTCTTCCAACACGAACTTCCCATTTGCCTTTAGAATAACCTAAATATGCTCTATCAAATATGGTATGCATAACAAATGATTTTTCATTTATAATTAAAAAAGACAAATCCAATTTGCCATTATCTACCGCAATTAAATCGCCATAATTTGGTGTGTTTCTTATTGTTTTTCCGAAAAATATTCGATTACGCATACCTATTTTTGCTGTTAAGTTTTCTCCCAAAAAAGCTTTTATATTTATTCTATTATGTATTAAGTTATCAAAATTTATGATGTCTAATTTTTGAAATGAAATAGATGGTATGTATTTTATATAGCCATCTATGGAGATATTTTCTTTTGCTTTCCATTTTGTTTTTTCTTCGTTTTGTGCGTATGTTTTCACAAATAAAAAGAAGATTAATAGGTAGATTAGTTTATTCATTTTTTTAAATAATCTGTTCTTTAAAAACTCATGGTCTCTCCATAAGAGATTTTAATAATGCATTTTAGATTCTCTTTCTAAAATCTTTGTCAAAAGTATTTAAATTTACTAAAAATTTTGTTTTTTTTCTATCAAAATCACCGTTATCCTATAAAATAATACAAAAGCCATGAAATCTGATGAAACAAAAGATAATATCGCATTTATAAAATTACACCTTGTTTATAAGAAAATGAATTATATCTAATAAAAAATAACTGTAACTTTTTTTTTTAAGTAAATCTGTTTTGGCAAAACAGCTTTACCCAAAACAACGCTACCCAAATAC
>WFMU01000279.1 GCA_015488935.1 Flavobacteriaceae bacterium
CCACATACATTAATACCATGATAAGGATATTTTTTTGAGAAAATTTAAATGTCGTTTTTGTTTTATTTTCTTCTATTGCTAAAACAGTTCCTTGCCAAAAATTCTTAAGATTAGATAAAAATACTTTTCTAGAATCAATATAATAATTACCATTTTTTCTGGTTAGATAATGTAAATCTTGTTGTTTTCCTTTTTTTAAGAATACTAAAGAATCGTTTGGTGTTAAACCTATTTCATCAAAATCTACTTGATATGCTCCATAATCTATATTAAAATATTCTAATGTTTCTACAATAGATAAAATATTAGGATACATTGGATGTGTTATTAAACGAAAAGAAAAGGCTTTTTTATCTAAATTGATATTCTTTGTTTCACAAATTTTAAAAATTGATGCTAATATATTGTTGTTATTGTCCATAATTAATTCTTTTTAATAATATTATTTCACTTGTTGTATTTCTTTTTAAAAAAGTAAAAAGAAATCACTCCAATCGTATTTTTTATAGTGTATTGATGCTAGTGCTAATCCTACTCCTGTTAATCCATTTAGCATGGCTCCTTTTTCTAGCGTATATGATTTTTCTTTATCTTGACGATACCATGGTAGGTAAATTTCTTCGTCGTAAGACAATTGTTTTTCTAAATTAGTAGTTAGTTGTTCTTTCCAAAATCCAATACGTTTTTCTATTTGTGGACTTTTTAAATCGTTATTCATTTTTTCTAAAATATATACAATACCACTTATTCCGTGGCAAAATCCTGTATCAAAAAAAGAATATTCTTCGTAATGATCTAACTTTGATGTACTCATTAATCTAGAAATAATGGATTTCATTAAATTTATTACTTCTGGTTTTAAACTATCTCTTTTAAGTACTTTACTTGCATAATGCAATGTATATGAAATTCCTAAATCTCCAGAACACCATCCTAATCGTGTGTTTATGCTTACACTTCTACTTATATCTTTACTTTTCTCTTCGGTAACAAAATTTGGATAAATACTGGTATTTGGTATGTTGTTTTTAAAACTCATTAAACTTTTTAAAAGTCCTTCAATAAGTATATCTATCTTTGGGTTTTTATATTCTAATTCTTTTAATCGCAATAAAAAAGTTAATACTCCTGTAATACCGTGTGCTAATCCTAGGTTAATCATTTGTCCTTTTTCATAACTATCATACCAAAAAATATTTTGGTCTTTTTCTTCTCTATTTTTATATAATGATTCTATAAAAAGATTTATAAGTTCTTCTACTTCTTCTTTACTTTTACTTTCTGAATTTATAAAATACAATAGTTTACCTATACTTCCATGTAATGGATCGTAGTTATTTGCATTAAAATCTATTTTTATTGTTTGTATTAAGTATTTTTCTAGGTCTTCTACTATTTGCATATCTTCAATAATATTACACTTGTACAGGTATTGTACCGTATATAATATTCCCTCAAATCCTTCTAAAAAACCAGATGGTAATTCACAATCGCTAAAAACCGCTAATAGTTTTTCTAACAACTTATTTGCTTTTTCTTTATAAACTTCTTCGTTTGCATACTTATACATGGTTGCATAAAAAATTAAAACTCCTAAATCTCCTTCTAAGGTTGGATATTTCATTTCTATTGCTATATCGTAAAGATTTGTTTCTATTTTATCTATTAATGGCTTTATCATTTTTTTCTGTTTTTTTAATTTTTAGTAAAAGAACCTGTAGCTTAACCTCCCAGTACACTACAGGTTTCTTTTCATGGTATAGTTTAATAAGGTTCAACCTTTATTCCGTGTGATGGTCCATCACAACAAGATTTATGTCTTCTTGTTCCGTTTGCACAACTTACTAAACAGATTTTAAATCCTCCGTTTACTTCTCCCATTTCACTATTAGTCATTTGTGAAATTGTTTTTTTGTTTAATTGCAATTTGTTCATAATATTAATTTTAATTTGCCTACTCTTAGATTGGATTTTCGGCTTACTCCACGTTTAATTGTTTCTTACTCTAGAAAATTGTAATATCTATTCCGTGTGGTTCTCCATCACAACAAGCTTTATGTCTTCTTGTTCCGTTTGCACAACTTACTAA
>WFMU01000280.1 GCA_015488935.1 Flavobacteriaceae bacterium
TAATTTTAGATTTTGACTTAGCTATTAGCGATGAATTAATTTCTCCTCTTGTTTATATTGCTGGTTTTTCTAAAAATATTACAACTATTGGTACTGCCGAATTTTATGGCATTCCAAATTTAAAATATTACGAAACGGATTGTGGTGAAAAAATAATTGAAGGTATTGGTGTTTTTAGAAAAGGGTTGTTTTATGTATCGAATTGGTGCTCTCCGCTTGATTATTATGTTTATAACGATATGATTAACTTAAACTATTTGGCAATTGGTAATTATTTTATCCAAAATAATATCACATTATTTTATAACTCTAAAAGTAAAAATTTAGAACTCATTAATGGAAATACAAATATTTCAATAAGCTTATTTTCTATTTTAGGCAAAAAAGTGCTGCAAACTAAATTTAAAAAGACAGTTTCTGTTTCTCATCTTAAAAAAGGCATCTATTTTTACCAATTATCTACTGATAATGCTTCTAAAAAAGGAAAAATTCTAGTGTACTAAGTACTTTTTGTTTTGTAAAGATGTTTTGTTAAAACATCTTTACCTTCCACTTTTGTTAAAACATCTTTGTCAAAATGTTATTTTTAGCAAAAAAATAGTACTTTTATTTTTACTGTCAGTTTGTCATATTTTTAATTTAAGGTTGTATATTTGCAATCTCAAGAGAAATAGATTTTACATATTTTATTTATTGTAATAATTATGTAATGTAATAATTTTAAGATTTATATGGCAAGCGAACACGTAATTGAAGAAAAAAAACAAGGACAAGCACTCGTAACTAAAGGAAAACAACAAAACACAAAAAAATTGTTTATCGAAAGTTATGGTTGCCAAATGAATATGAACGATAGTGAAATCGTTGCCTCCATTTTAGCTAACGAAGGTTACAATACCACCAATTTATTAGAAGAAGCCGATTTAGTTTTAGTAAATACTTGTTCCATTAGAGAAAAAGCCGAACAAACTATTCGAAAAAGATTACAAAAATACAACCGTGTTAAAAAGAAGCAAAATAAAAACATGAAAATTGGCGTTTTAGGCTGTATGGCAGAACGCTTAAAAACTAAATTTTTAGACGAAGAAAAAATGTTAGATTTGGTGGTTGGCCCAGATGCATATAGAGATTTACCTAATTTGGTTAAAGAAGTTAATGCAGGTAAAGAAGCAATTAATGTCCTTTTATCTAAAGAAGAAACTTATGCAGATGTATCGCCCGTACGATTAAATTCTAATGGTGTTTCTGCCTTTGTAACCATAACGCGCGGTTGCGATAATATGTGTACCTTTTGTGTGGTTCCATTTACTCGTGGTAGAGAACGAAGCCGTGATCCACAAAGTATCATTAAAGAAACGTTAGATTTATGGAATAATGGATATAAAGAAATAACGCTGTTAGGTCAAAATGCAGACTCGTATCTTTGGTACGGAGGTGGCTTAAAAAAAGATTTTGAAAAAGCTTCTGAAATCGCACAAGCTACCGCAGTAAATTTTGCAAAACTATTAGAAATGGTAGCAATTGCAGTTCCTAAAATGAGAATACGCTTTGCAACATCTAATCCACACGATATGGAAATTGAAGTGTTACATACCATTGCCAAATACGACAATATTTGCAAATATATTCATCTTCCTTTCCAATCTGGAAGCGATAATATGCTTAAAGCAATGAATAGACAACACACTAGAGCAGAATATATCGAATTGATTGATAATATTAGAAATATCATTCCAGATTGTGCCATTTCGCACGATATTATATCTGGATTTTGTGGCGAGACTGAAGCAGATCATAAAGATACACTTTCCTTAATGGAATATGTAAAATACGACTATGGTTTTATGTTTGCATATTCCGAAAGACCAGGAACATTAGCTGGTAAAAAAATGGAAGATGATGTGCCTTTAGAAACCAAAAAAAGACGTTTACAAGAAATTGTAGATTTACAACGAAAACACTCTCATTTCAGAACCAAAGAATTTGTTGGAAAAACAATGGAGATTTTAATAGAAGGTAATTCTAAAAAATCAGATAAACATTGGAAAGGTAGAAATACACAAAACACCATGGCAATTTTTGCAAAAACTGGCAATGAAAAAGTTGGTGATTTTGTTCAAGTGAAAATTAACGAATGCACCAGTGCAACATTACTTGGTGAAATTATATAAATAACAATTAAAACGAAAAACATGAAAAAAATTACATTTGCTCTTTTAACAATTATTCCATTACTATTTTCTTGTGGCCCAGATGACACTACAACCATAGATAATACTGGTGATTTAATACGAATAGAAAGAACCTATAATAATACAGGAAATACTGCAACGCTTAATTATGAAAATAATGACAAATTTAAAACCTTTTATTATGAAGGTAACCTTAAAAACAATCTAGAATATGACAACAATGGTAAAATGACAAAATTTACCGTTTATGATGATAATGGCGATGTAGATAAAGAATATACTTTTTCTTATGATACAAATGGAAATATAACTTCAGTACACGATTATGACGCTACTCCTGTCTTTACAAGTGAACCTAAAAATCAAGATAGAATTATAACTTGGAATGGAAATAAAATGTCAGTTCCGTTATTGGTAGGAACTGATGGAGGAAATATATACGATAATTATGAATTTACTTTTAACAGCGATAATTTACTCTCTAAATATAAAGTTACTAAAGCAAGTGGAACTGTTAGAATTAATGTTAATTTTACTTATGACAGTAATAAAAACCCTATACATCTTAGTGGTTTCTACGATGTTTTTTCTGTAGTAAATGTTGATATAACAACTACTTACGATGATAAAAAC
>WFMU01000281.1 GCA_015488935.1 Flavobacteriaceae bacterium
CTATTTCCCTTTTTCTTTGTTATAAATTATTCCCATAAACATAGCTATGCAAAGAATTTATGCCTCAAAAAAGAAAAATATATTCTAATTTATTTATAACGTATTTTGCTTCTCAATTGGTATGAGAACTTGGTTGCGGTACTGGTAAAAATACAGTTTGGTTAGTTGACAAAGCAACAGAAATTATTGGTATTGATTTTTCTGAAGGAATGCTTTTAAAAGCAAAAGCGAAAATTAGCCATAATAAAGTAACATTTATTCAAGGAAACTTAAATGAAAGATGGCAAGTATCGGATAATTATTTTAATCTAATTACCTGTAATTTAACTTTAGAACACATTCAAAATTTAGATGCTATTTTTAAACAAGCAACACAAAAATTAAAAAAAGATGGGCTGTTTTTTATTTGTGAATTACATCCTTTTAAACAATATACAGGCTCAAAAGCACGATTTGAAACTGAAAATGGCACACAAGAACTGGAAGTATATACACATCATATAACAGAATACATTTATTTTGCAAAAAAGTATAATTTGCAGTTAATTAATAATCTTAACGAATGGTTTGATAGTAAGGCGAAAAATGAAATACCACGTTTGATTTCATTTGTTTTTAAAAAATCTGTTTAATAAGAAGGTAATCTCTTTATTGATATTGCATGTTTTTTTGCAATAAAATATGAAAAGAATATGTTAAGAATATCACCTACAACAAACTCTTTTGTTCCTCTTTAATACTTTTATAGTGTATTTATCAATACAAAAAGTAATATATTTGAAATATCTAAAAACAAACATTGAGCATTACCGATAAAATACTAAACAATGCATTTAAAAGAGCAGAAAGTCTTTGTATAAATAAAGATTCGAAACTAATTTTCTTTAGCGATATGCACAAAGGTGACAATAGCTATGCCGATGATTTTGCGCATAATATGAAAATTTACGAAGATGCACTTTTATATTATTACCAAGCAGATTTTACCTATTTTGAACTTGGCGATGGTGTAGAACTTTGGGAAAACTCGTCTTTTGCACCAATTTACAAAGCGTATAAAAGTATTTTTGACTTACAACTTAGGTTTCACAAAAATAATAGATTACATATCCTTTGGGGAAATCACGATATGGTTTTTAAAGATAAAAATGTAGTAGAAAAAATGCTTAACAAGTTTTTTGTGGACAAACAATCTAAAGATAAAAAGCTATTATTTGATGTGGATTTTAAAGAAAGTATTTTACTAGAAATAGAAGAAACTGATAAAAGTATATTATTAATTCATGGACATCAAGCTGATTTTATGAATTATGTTTTTTGGAAATTCAATCGATTTTTAGTACGCTACTTATGGATGCCTCTACAAAAAACATTTGCCATAAAAGATCCTACAAGTCCTGCAAAAAATTTTAAAAGTTCTATTAGAGTAGAACGCAATCTAAAAAACTGGATAACCAAAAATAACAATCAAATAATTATTGCTGGTCACACACATAGACCACATTTTCCGAATCTAGGAGAAATACCATATTTTAATGATGGAAGTTGTGTACATCCAAAATCTATTATTGGTATTGAAATTAAAAATTTAGAGATTTCTTTAGTAAAATGGCAATTAAAAAACAATATTACAACCAAAGAAGTTATTGCAGGACCAAAGAACATTTTACTCTATTAATTTATCTAAAACAGAAGTTACCTCCTTTTTATTTTTTAACCTTTTCTCTAAAGAACGTATTGCATTTGCAGATAAAAATCGCCCTAATGGCAAAATTGGTCTAATGCTATCTTTTGACTCTTTTTTATTTGCATATATATAGGTACGAGCAGATTCTACAATATATTTGGAATTTGAATTTATTAATTCTTTTGGATGTGCAAAAGTAACACCAAGTATCATTTTTAACGGTGCTCCTAATTGTGTAGTATTTAACGATGGTGCTTTAACATCTTCTCTATTTTTTATAATTAAATGTCGAATACTTATTTTATTTTTTAGACTATAATATGCTGAATCGTTTAATACTTCTTTAAAGGCACTTTCTAATCCTCTTGTAACCGCTCCTCCAATATTATCGTAATAACCAGCATCGCCATACTGGCCAACACCTTTTACTTTTGCTACTGGACTTAAAAATGGAAATCGTGCATTGAGTAACATGGATGTTGAAATTTTAATACTACTATTTTTTGCATTATACTTTGTATAATTATCTAAAAAATCTCGAAATCCTTTCATTGGTTTAGTATTACTAAATTTAACTGGACTAATAATAGCACGTTGTCCAGATTGTAAATGTGTTGTATTCATCATTAATAAAGGCATCACTTTATGATTTCCTTTTAATTGTGGCATAATAGATAAAAACTCATTTCCAATAAATGAAGTTCCTTTTATTTTAAATACTTTAGCATAGTTTTTTTCCCATTCATTTTCTACCAATTTTCCTCTATCACTAGTGTTTTTACAACAATCTGTTACACTTATAATTAAATCTCTTCCCATAAGGGCAGCAACAGATGAAGATAAATAATTGGCATTATAAATTGTACTTGCTTTATAATTAAACATTGTAGTATCTTTTTCTTTTGCTGTATAAGTAAGTTTTAATTTTTTATGATATATATTGTGTTGGTGTACTGCTGTATAAAACATAGCATTACCAACACCGCCACCAGACGCTCCTGTTAATGCAAATAAATTCTTATTAAAGTAATCTGGATTTTTCTCGTACAAATAACTATGTACTAAAAAAGACCATAATCCTGCTCTTGAGCCACCGCCTTCGGCAGATACAAAAATAACAGGAAACTTTCGTGTAGAATCCTTTTCAATAAATGCTCTTCTATCCTCTAGCCACAATTTTATATAGTTGGTTAATGTTATTCTATCTTTTACCTTATATGTTGCTTTTACCGTACTTACCTCGTAATGTTTAAAGTTCTTTTTATTGGCAGTGTACCATCCTAATAGAACAAAAATTGCTAGTACCCATGCTAAAATAGGTTTTCCTATTCGCTTTCCTAAAATTAATAATAAACTAATAATACTAAAATAAGTTATTAAATTAATTAATACTACACTTAATGGATTTATATATTGTGCTGATTTTGGGTCGAATAAGAAAATGCTATAACTCAGTATTATTACAACAGTTAAAAGCATGGTAAGCAATACGCCAAAATTTAATTTTAGTTTTAAAATTAGTTTATTGTAAGATACAGATATAATAAAAAACAGGAATGCTAATAATAATACAGCAAAAAACAAATTCCGTACATCATCATCTGCTCCTTTTTGATTTTTAATTCCTAAATATCCAATAATAACAACACTAAATAGCAACAATATAATTGGCAAATATCCTTTTTTATCTATTCGATTAAAAAGTGTAATTACAAATTGCGATACTTCTTTACTTAAAGCCAAAAGTAATAACAAGAGCACTAATAAAAAACCAATATTAAGAGTAGAGGTACTAAACAAAATGTAACTATCTGTAAGTTGTTTGTAAATGTGATTTACACCAAAAGCAGTAATTACAATTAAAAGTGTACCTAAAACTTTAGGCAACATACGCTCTATATATTCTTGTTGTGTTTCTGTATAAGCTGTTGTTGCAGAAAAGGTATTTCCTCTGAGGTGCTTTTCTTTTCTATCATCAGAAATATAATGCATCTTCTTAATAAAACCGATAGGATTTACCTCCATCTTTTTTTTGGTTGTATTATTTAAGATATTATTGAGATTACTAATTAAAAAAGCAAGTACAGTTAATGCTGCAAAAAATAAAAACATTTGTAAAAAATGGTCTTCTCCTTGAATAATAATTACTAATAAATCCTTTATTTGTGGTAAATGCCAAAACATTACATACACTAAAACAATAATTAAAGTAGCAAAAAAATGACCTTTCATTACGGATAATATCATTTTAATCCAGCTTTTAAACTTAAAAATATTTACAAAAAATAACTCTATAAATTTTTTCATAATTTTCTATAATTTACGATGTGCTAAATGTATCTATTTTAATTTTTATAAATACAAGGGTTTTTCCCCTTTTTTATTTTATATAAAA
>WFMU01000282.1 GCA_015488935.1 Flavobacteriaceae bacterium
ATTATCATTCGAATTAATTACCAAATTATTGCTATCAGTAATTATTTCTTCGTTTGTACGAAGTGTATTTTTACTAAAAATAATTTCAAACCTATTGTCATAAATACCAGTACTGGTAGCAAATACATAATCCGATATTTTTAAATTGTGCGTTATATTTAAAAGCTTGTCTTTTAAATAAACATTTACATTTTCTAAATTTTCAAAATGATCAATACTAAATGTTAGATTAGATACGGTATCATTATTTAGGTAATAACCAAGCGGAATGGTAATATTATCTTGAAACTCTCCTCTATCATCTACTGCCAAACGCTCATTAGTTACTGATGCTAAACTGTAAATTGCAATACCAAAATTACTACCTAATCTTTTTGCATCTATTTGGTTGTTATAATTTGGTGTTCCGTTTGGACTAAACACAAATAGTGATTGGTTAAAATAGCCATTTACACTTGTTAAATTTAACCATAATTTTTCTGTAGTATTTGCATTTCTTCTAAAGTCGGTATTATTACCTGTTACTCGCATACTATTGTTAAAAACTAAGTCGTTTGGACTTGCTACATTTGCGGTAGCAAAGAATCCTTGTCCACTTGCAATAAATCCACTATGTGTAGCATTTGGACCACCAGAGGCAGCACTAGTACAATTATTATTTGCAGCACAAACAATGTAATCGTTATTTACCCAATCTCCGTAACTATTTGCACTATTTCCAAGTGCAGAATCGTGATTCCATATATAAATTCCTCCTAATTGTGGGTTTGCTTGAAATAACAAATTAGAATTTATTGCCGATGGATATGGATTACCTACAAGTACACTACTATTATCCATTGGATCTGGTGCATTTGCTACATTGTAATACATAGCATGGGTTTTAATACCATTGTTAAAAAATCCTGTAAATGTTGTTGTAGGTGTAACGTTTGTACTTCCATTTGCTGGTTGAATTCCATACCCTCTAGCTGGAGTCATTGCAGTATTTACATTGGTAATATTATGCCAATATTGTGTAGAACCTGTAAAATCCCACAAGTGAAGCATGTCTGCCCACGGACTAAATGTATTTAATGTTGCATTTACTACAGGTGATGAGAAATATGTAAATCTATTTTCATCTACCAAATTTGTTGTTGTAATTTCTGTATTATAAGTTCCTGCACCTGTTACTGCTGCATGATTATTAGTTTGTACCACAGAACCTTGATTTTGCACCAAAATACTACCATTATTGGTAATACTATCTAATACTTTTAAATAACTATTTGCTGCGATGGTAAGTGTTGCTCCTGCATCTACTTGACATTTACATGCATCAATATTTGCAACACTTGTATTGTAATTGCTAATAAAAACAGCTTTTGTTGTTGCATTTGGTGCTCCATTATCCCAAATTCCAGAAGAATATATTGTAGTAGCTGTACATGGACAACTAGAGGCATGTATTCCTAAATTTGCAACTGTATTAGATGCTAAACTATTCCATTCGCTAGTTGTATAAGTTGTGTTTGGAAACGATACGGCATACTTTCTTACTAATGTCGTATTTTCTGCAAAAATAGTACCACTTCCTATAGTTCCAATCACATCAATATTGGTATTTGCTTTTCGTAAAGCAATGACATCGTTCCCATTAAAATTTAGATTTCCAACAATTTGGTTAGGCGTACCTGTCCAAACTGTAGCAGATGAATGTGCTAAAACATATACGCTATTAGATGCAATGGTAGCACCAGATGTAAATGATATTATTGTACTTGGTGAATTAGAACCGTTTGCATAAATTGCAATATCGTAATTTGTCAAGTCTATGGTAGTTGCTGTGGAATTAAATACTTCTAAATATTTATTATTGCTACTACCTTCTATGTATTCCGAAAAGAATAACTCGCTACATCCTACTGGTGCTGCAGTTACATCAAAAGTATTACTTGTTATGCTTGGTGTTGTTATTCCTGCACTATCCGTTACAGTTAGTGTAACTCCTGTTGCTGGACTTGTAAATTTAATATTGCTAAAAGTCATGGTACCACTTACAGGTGTTCCTGCCGTTGTTGTAGTTGCTGCAAATGTTGCTCCTGATGCAGATAATGTTGCTGTTGCTCCTAAACCATCATAATCTATATCAACATTTCCATTTGCATCTGTATATGCTACCGTTACTGCTGGTACCATAATGCTGTTTTCTTCTACGTTGGTTGGTTGTTGGGTAAATTGTAATTCGGTGGCATTTACATCTACTGTAAAGTCGTTGGAATTAAAATTACCAAGTAAAAAAGAACTTGTAAAATCACTTCCAGAGACATCTGCTGTAAAACCATGATTGGCAGCATCTACCATAAAAGATAGTATCGAATTATCTACAAGACCAGAAGTATTTAAATAAACCGCAATAGTAACATCTTTTGTTCCTCCGTCTGCTACAACTAAATCTGTATTTGCCAATGCAATATCTATAAAAGTGTCTGTAATGGTAACGCTAGTTGGTGTTAAAAAATTTATACCATCGTCAATTACAATTCCTTGTATGGTATTTGTCCAAACTGCAGTATTGGATGTATATGGTGTAATTCGAATATTGGTTACTTTGGTTGGTAATCCATCTCCAGATCCTTGGTCTTCAATAGTCATTTTTAATACATCTATTGCATTATTTGCATCTGTATTTGTTATCGATGCTATAGAAACTCCTGTTGGAGGTGTAATTTCATATACTTCGGTATCTACATCATTAGTAGCAACTGCATAAGAAGTCCATGCTAAATCGTCAATTACAATTCTTTTACTGCTTGTAATATTTTTAATTTCAATATTAATATCTCCAGACACATTTACTGTTTGAGAAAAAAGGGATGGTGTTGTTGATGATACCGTAATATCTCCTCCATACTGCGTTCCATTGATAAAAACTTGCATTGTTGAATTTCCTGAAAATGCTCTTTTATAATTAAACGTTAATGTTCCACAACCTCCTGGAATTGGATTTACATTAACAATATGTCCTCCGCCAGAGCCTTTAAATGTCACAGCTCTACCGTTAAGAGTTTGGTCTGTTCTAGAGCTTGTTGCTGTCCAAGAAAAGCCATTATCACCTGTCCAAGTTCTAGTTTTGTACGATGTAGAAGAATTTGTTGGTACATTAGTAAAGGATTCGGATAC
>WFMU01000283.1 GCA_015488935.1 Flavobacteriaceae bacterium
ATTCAAACTCTTTTGGTAGATAAGTTGGTTGTAATATAAAAAATAACAATGTACCTATTGTAGAAAAAAGGACAGGATGGAATAAATAGGATATTATTTTTTCGAATTTCAAATTACATTTCTTTTCGCATTCTTGCCACAGGAATATTAAGTTGTTCTCTATATTTAGCAACCGTTCTTCTGGCTATTAAGTATCCTTTTTCTTTTAAATGTGCCGATAATTTTTCGTCGGTTAATGGTTTTTTCTTGTTTTCTGAAGCAATGATTGTTTCTAAAATATTTTTTATTTCTTTAGTAGAAACATCTTCGCCTTGATCGTTTTTCATAGATTCTGAAAAGAAAAATTTTACTAATTTAGTTCCGTAAGGCGTATCAACATACTTGCTATTTGCAACTCTAGATATTGTAGAAACATCCATATTAATTTTATCTGCAATATCTTTTAAAATCATTGGTTTTAACTTTCTTTCATCGCCAGTAAAGAAATATGCTTCTTGATAATTCATAATAGCAGTCATGGTAAGCATTAGTGTTTGCTGTCTTTGTCTAATAGCATCAATAAACCATTTTGCAGCATCTAGTTTTTGTTTAATAAAGAATACGGCATCTTTTTGGGATTTGGATTTTTCTTTTGAAGCTGCATAACCTTTTAACATATTACTGTATTCTGAAGATATATGTAATTCTGGAGCATTTCTAGAATTTAGTGTAAGCTCTAATCTATCTTCAACAATTCGAATAGTAAAATCTGGTACAATTTGCTCAACAATTTTAGTGTTTCCTGCAAAACCACCTCCTGGTTTGGGATTTAATTTTGCAATTTCGTCAATAGCTTCTTTGAGTTTTGTTTCATCAATATTAAATTTTTGCATTATTTTTTTATAATGCTTTTTTGCAAAATGATCAAAAGCGTTTTCTAAAATTTTTATTGCAAGTTCTCTAGCTGGTTTTTCCTTTTTTTGTTTTAGTTGTAATATTAAGCATTCTTCTAAACTTCTTGCTGCAACTCCTGCTGGTTCTAATTGTTGCACTTTGGTTAAAATTCTTTCTACTTCTTCTTCGGTAGTAAACACATTATCTGTAAAAGCCAAATCATCTACTAAATCTATAATATCTCTACGAATATAGCCACTATCGTCTATACTTCCTACTAAAAATTCGGCAATTTGTCGTTCTGTTTCGTTTAATCGAAATGTATTTAATTGTGCTTTTAAATGCTGATGAAATGATGTTCCTGCAGCATAAGGAATACTTTTTTCTTCATCATCGGCACTATAATTATTAGATTGTGTTCTGTAATTTGGAACTTCATCATCGCTAATATATGCATCAATATTCAAATCATCTTGTTCGCTATCATTTACTTGCTCTTCTTGATTTGAAAACTCATCATCTTCCTTTGTTTCTTTCCCTTTTTCTAAAGCTGGATTTTCATCAATCTCTTGTTTTAGTTTTTGTTCAAAAGCTTGTGTAGGCAATTGTATTAACTTCATCAACTGTATTTGTTGTGGAGATAATTTCTGTGATAGTTTAAAATTTAAATTTTGTTTTAACATTGTTCTTTTCTTGCTAAATATACTAGCATTTTAGTTTAATCAAAAATACAAAAAATTATTTTGGAAAAAAATTAAAATTCTGCGTTTTGTGGTGTTCTTGGAAATGGAATTACATCTCTAATATTACTCATTCCTGTTACAAACAGCACCAATCTTTCAAATCCTAGTCCAAAACCACTATGTACGGCTGTTCCGAATTTTCGTGTATCTAAATACCACCATAATTCTTTTTCATCGATATTTAAAACCTTCATTTTTTCTTTTAGAACATCTAATCTTTCTTCACGTTGGCTACCTCCTACAATTTCTCCAATTCCCGGAAACAAGACATCCATAGCGCGTACTGTTTTCCCATCTTCGTTCATACGCATGTAAAAGGCTTTAATATTTGCTGGATAATCAAATAAGATTACTGGCGATTTAAAGTGTTTTTCTACCAAATAACGTTCGTGTTCCGATTGCAAATCTGCTCCCCATTCGTTAATAAGGTACTGAAATTTTTTCTTTTTATTTGGTTTACAGTTTCGTAAAATATCTATTGCTTCGGTATAGCTAACACGTTTAAAATTATTATC
>WFMU01000284.1 GCA_015488935.1 Flavobacteriaceae bacterium
TACAAAGTCAACCGAAGAAAGGGTTCTAATACTAAATGAAGAGCAAGAATACATTTCAAATTTATTCGAATATTAATTTAGGGTGTCCCAGCGCGGAAAACAGGAAAAATTCATTAAATTCAAAGAAAAGGCAATCTTTTTGTCTTAAATTTTAAAAATATCTCCATATTTCTTTTCCGACACTTCGGAATTACCTCTTCTTTGAATTCTGTAAATTAAATCTTGAGTAAAACCTCAGGTTATTTTAGTAATCTAAATCAAAATAATCCATAACTTGTTGGTAGCTCATTATAGTAAAATCTACACCAGTTTTGTTTGTTCCTGAAGGAATAATAATATATCTATATTGGTTACTGGTTTCGTTTCCAGAAAATGTACCTGGATCTCCAGAACCAGAAACATTTCTCATTTTTATAGTAAGTGCACCAAGATTTAGTCTAAAAGATAATACTTGGTTTTCGCCACCACCAACTATTTTATCTGTAAATGGTAAAACATAGGTGTCAGTAAAAAAACGTGTATAAACTAGTACTACACCATTATCTACAACGTCTTGGGTAATTTCGGAAACGGTAACTGGATAGTTTCTATACGTAATTCCAAATTCACTTGTTGAGCTAGACCAATTTGCACTATCATAAGGCACCCATCCACTAGAAATTACATTTGCGTTACCATCTGCTCCCGCAGGACCTTGCTCACCATCTTTAGAACATGACGTAACAAATACCAGCATTAAGGCAAAAAATACATACTTTGATTTTGTAATGATTAATTTTAAATTTTTCATTTTTGTAAAACGTTTAAGTTAATTTATAATTTTATTTACTTTTTAGTATAAAATACTAGGCAAATATCAACCATATTCGTTGTTTTTAATAATTAAAATGTATGGTTGGTTTAAAATTTTGTATAACTAAACCGTATTTTGCTTTTTCATAAATTTTCTCCAAGATATCTAACATTACCATTGAGTATTTCTCAACTTATTTTTCTTACTTCTTTAAACTCTATTATTTGTTCTTATTTTTAAATTATTTAAACAAATAGAGTTATATTTGACATAAGAAAAAGTTTTGATAACTAAAGTTGATAGAGATATATTAAATGTGTGTGCTTTTTTTTATTTTTGAACACTCACATACCGCAACAATAATGAAAACTCTTATTACAATTATATTCATACTTATATTATCTTTAGCTACAATAGCACAAAATACATATTATGTTTCCACTACTGGAAATAACTCTAACAACGGAACATCTACTACTACTGCTTGGAGAACTATTAGTTTTGCCGCATCTGCTTTAAGTCCTGTACAACCAGGTGATACCGTATATATAAAAGCAGGTAATTATGGTAATGAAAATGTTATTTTTGAAACGGATGGAACAGCAAACAATATCATTACTTTTGAAGGCTACAAAATCACTCCTGGCGATAACCCTAATCTAAACTGGCAATATGGCGATAATTTAAATGCTAGTATAATGCCTTTATTAGATGGCATAGATAGAACTACAGGAACAGGTATTACACTACATAACAGAAGTTTTATACAGCTAAAGAATATTCAAATTAAAAATTATAGAGTTGGTCTTTATGCATATAGTGGAACCAACATTAAAATTAAAAATGTTATTACCATGTTTTTTGGAGACCAGACTGCTAATTACGATGGTAAAGGTATTGTTTTTGGTTCGCATGCTAATAATAACGAAATAGATGCATGTGTAGTTTATAACGCTTGTGCTGAAGGGTTATCTATTACTGGAAATGATAATCATGCTACAAATTGTAGGGTTTACTGTGACGATAATAGCAATGGACATCAAGCTGCTATGGATTACTATATTCATATTGCTGGTAATAATAATCTTGTTGAAAATTGTTACGTAGAACGTATTGGAGATTTAGACCATGGTGGACATGGTATTGATTTAAAAACTAATTGTGAAAATAATTTAATTCGTAACTGTATTTCTAAAGGAATGGATTTTAGTGCTTTTGAACTAAGACACAGAGGTGTTATTAATAATACTTTAGAAAGTTGTACCGCTATTGGAGGTGGTTTTAGCATTAGAGATGGAGCAAATCATAATATTATAAAAAATTGCACCACAAATAATTCTAGAACTGCTGTTTCCTTTTTTGATACCGCCGAAGATGGAGGTGCTCAATATGCTGGAGCCTTTAATATTTTTCAGAATTGTATTTTTAAAAATACAATTAATGAAGTTATTGCATTTCATCGATACGACAGACCTTCTCCTGCCGATAATAATACATTTGTTAACTGTGTTGTAGATGGTGGAGATTATTTATTTACTGTAGATAGAGAAAATAATAACAATAAAATGGTAAACTGTATTGTGACTAATGTAGCACATTTTTCTAGAACGGCATATCATCAAAGTATTTCTTATTCTTTACATGTAAGTTTTAACTATACTAATTTTTGGAGCAATGGTTTTACCACTCCAACTGGCACCAATCTTATTACAACAAATCCGCTTTTTGTAGATTTAGCTAATAATGATTATCATCTAACTTCCAATTCTCCTTGTATAGATGCAGGAACACTTACCAATAGCCCTTCGTTTGATTTTGAGAATAACCCAAGACCTGCAGGAACTGGTGTTGATATTGGTGCTTTTGAATACAATCCATCATTACATGTAGAACAAATATTAATTTATCCAAATCCTACAACTACAAATAATATCGTTTTAAAAGGTGCCGCTTTTAACTTAAAACAAATAAAAATATACGATACACTCGGAAAAGAATATTCAAAATTAACCACCAAACAAGTTATTAGTCCAACCATAGTAACTATTGATATTACAAACTTGGCTAGTGGTATTTATTTTATAAAAACCAAAACTACTAGTAGAATATTGTATAAAAAATAAATTCTCTATTCTAAAAAAACACAAAAAATTATGCAATTTACAGGAGTTCTAACCAAAATGATTACGGAGCATACAACTCCAATACAATATTATTTAGAATTAGATAATGATTTTATAAATATGAATCAGTTACTAGATAAAGAAATTGAAATTACTTTTGAAAAATACCAATGTTTAACTTGTGGTAAAAATAAAAAAATATTTCGTCAAGGAAATTGTTACGATTGCTTTTATAAATCTGCACAAGTTGGCGATTGGATTATGAAACCTGAACTTAGCACAGCGCATTTAGGAATTGAAGATAGAGACCTTGCTTACGAACAAAAAGTACAATTGCAACCACATATTGTGTATTTGGCGTTAAGTAGTAATGTAAAAGTTGGTGTAACACGTAAACCACAAGTACCAACACGTTGGATTGACCAAGGTGCTACCAAAGCTATTGCCATGGTAGAAGTTCCTAATCGTTATTTGGCTGGAATTACCGAAGTGGCACTAAAAGAGCATGTAGCCGATAAAACCAGTTGGCAAAAGATGTTAAAAAACGAAATTTTAGATGCAGATTTAATCCAAGAAAAAGAAAAATTATTTAGATATTTGCCAGAAGAAACAAAACCATATTACCTAAAAAATAATGAGAATGTGTATGAAATGAGTTTTCCAGTTTTACAATATCCAACAAAAATTAAAAGTTTACGTTTAGATAAAACACCAACAATTAAAGGAAAACTAAAAGGTATAAAAGGGCAATATCTTATTTTTGAAAATGGCAGTGTTTTTAATGTACGAAATAATGAAGGTTACGTTGTTTCGATACAATTTTATTAAGTAACGTGAATTTGAGATGCAATTCGGTTTACAGTTTGCATGATTTTTTGCTTAGACAAATTCAACTTTTTGAAGGATTATCGAGCTTACGCTAAGTATTTTTTTACAAACTAATTTAAATTTCGTTTTTCGATAAAAAATTTGGTGATTAATTTACTACATTTTTCTTGTAATACTCCTTTAACAATTTTTGTTTTTGGATGTAGTACCGTTTTATAATGTACAAAACCACGTTGCGTATCTGAAGCTCCGTAAACAATTTTTCCGATTTGTGTCCAATAACTAGCTCCTGCACACATCTGACAAGGTTCTAAGGTTACATATAAAGTACAATCTTTTAAGTATTTTCCACCTAAATAATCTGCAGCAGAGGTAAATGCTTGCATTTCGGCATGTGCAGTAACATCGTTTAAGGTTTCGGTTAAATTATGTGCTCTAGCAATAATCTTATTTTTACATACGATTACTGCGCCAATAGGAACTTCGTTTTTTGTATAGGCAACCTCAGCTTCTTCATAAGCTTTTTGCATAAAATAGGTGTCGTCTTTTGGTTGTAACATGTTTATTTATTTGTTTACTTTTTTTAATTTGTATTGTGTTTCTTGCACTAATAGTTTCCATGTGGGCGTATTTGTTATTCAAGAAATTGTAATTTATAGTATTTTAAAAATCTAAAAAATCAATTTTACACGATGCTTTTTCTGTGGCAATAAATTGGCTAATAATTGTAGCATCTAAATTACTAAAAAGTTGGTGTTTTCCAATATTTTTTGTTGTGTTTAATAAATTATTTTTACTTAGAATAGCTTTAGTTTGTCTTGCTACAGCCTCTCCAGAATCGATAATAGTTACGTTTTTATTAATTATTTTTTTTATTTGCGGAATTAAAAACGGATAGTGACTACAACCCAAAACTAGATAATCTATTTGGTGTTTGGTGAGACTTTTTAGATACTTTTTTAGTAAATTTTCCATGGTTGCAGTATGTATTTTTCCTGTTTCTATTAAGGGTACTAGACCTTCGCCAATTTGCTCAAAAATTTTAATATCTTCAGAGAATTTTTCAGATGTTGTGGCAAATAATTCACTGTTAAGTGTTCCTTTTGTAGCCAAAATACCGATAGATTTGGTCTTTGTTTTTAATGCTGCTGGTTTAATTGCAGGTTCAATACCAATAAATGGTACATCGTATTTTTTACGCAAGTAACTAATGGCATTTGTAGTAGCCGTATTACAGGCAACCACAATAATTTTACATCCTTTTTTTAAAAGTAATTCGGTGTTTTTAACACTTAAATCCATAATTTCTTGTTTGGATTTTTGTCCATAAGGAGCATTTTTACTGTCTGCTAAATAAATAGTATTCTCTTTAGGAAGCAGAGAAATAATCTCTTTCCATATAGAAATTCCGCCTACACCAGAATCAAAAACACCAATTGGATTTGTTTGCATGATACAAAAATAAGGATATTTCTATTTATCTAAAACAAAAATACCTTTGTGAATTCGTAAGCCAATTGTAAAATAATGTTCTTCTAAGGGTTTAAATCCTTTTGATTTAATCAATACATCGGTATGTCTATTAAGATTACAACCTTCTGCAAATATTTTCCATAACGGATTAAGCAGATTTTCAAATATGGCTTTTCGTTTTTTATCGGAATGAATATGTTCAATAATAATGAGTTTACCATTAGGTTTTAACCATTTTTTAAAATTTTCTAAAGCTAAATCAGGATTTTGAATGGTACATAAAACTAAAGTAGAAACAATAGCATCTAAACTGTTTTCTTTTATAGTTTGATGTAGTTTTTCATCATTAATATCTAAATTTAAAAGCTCAATATTTTTACCATTTATTTTTTCAACTGATTTATCTAACATTGGTTTCGATGGTTCTACAGCAATAACATGAACTTTTGTATTAAAATGTGCAAAGTTTACGCCTGTTCCAGAGCCTACATCTAAGATATTTCCAGTAAGATTTTTAAGCATTCTTTGTCTATCTTTCCCAATTTTTTCTTCAAAAGAAACCATAAACTTATCGTATAATTTTGCAAAAAGTTTAGAATAAAATGAGGACATATATTAATTTATAGATTTTTAAAGGGTATTATTTTGGATAAACGCATCAAACTTATTAGATAGTTTTTGAAATCGCTCAATTAGTGCAATCCCATGAGGAGTAATCTCTGACGAGCCGCCATTTTTACCACCACGTTTAATGATTACCACAGGTTTATCGCACACTTTATTAATATGACTGATACTGTAATATGCTTTTCGATACGACATTTTTAATGCTTCGGATGCTTTTTTTAATGAACCTAACTCTTGTATTTTTAGTAATAGCGCTATTCTTCCTTTTCCTAAAAATGGCTCTTCGTTATGTGTTATCCAAAAACGATAAGATATGTTGTATTTATTACTCATCTACTCCACAAAGTTAACTATATTTATTAGATTTGCCTTAAAAATTATATACTATGAAAAAAGAAATAAGAAGTAATGATGAAACTATTATAAGTAAAATCTATATTATTAGAAACCAAAAAGTAATGCTCGATAAAGATTTGGCAATACTTTACGGTGTTGAAACTAAATATTTAAAAAGGCAAGTAAAAAGAAATCTTAAAAGGTTTCCGAATGACTTTATGTTTACACTTACTAAAACTGAATTAAAAAATTGGAGGTGCCAAATTGGCACCTCCAATTCTACAGACAAAATGGGTTTACGGTATTTACCTTATGCCTTTACCGAGCAAGGTGTAGCAATGCTTTCGAGTGTTCTGCATAGTGATAAGTCTATTGAGGTAAACATTAAAATTATGCGATTATTCTCTAAAACGAGAGAAGCTTTTACAGATAGTTTAAGTCTAAAATTAGAAATTGAAGACATTAAAAAAGTACTTTCTAATCACAGTAAGAATATTGAACTTGTTTTTAATTATTTAGATGAGCTCATCGAAAAAAAAGACAAATCAAGAAATAAAATAGGATATAAAAAATAAAATATGCAGCATCCATTAGAATTTTATCAAAAAGAAAAGCAGCTTTTTGAAAACGAATTAGTCCAAATAAAAAAGAAACTTGCTTTTTCTAGTACTTTACGTCTTTTTGTCTTTGCTTTGCTTGTTTTAGGTATTTATCTACCTTTTAGAAAATCTGGATTTTTAGCAGGAAATACAACTATTATTATGCCTGTTGTTCTTGTTGGTATTGCCATATTTCTTTTTTTAGTTGCAAAACACAGCAATTTACAACATAAAAAAGACAAACTAATTGCATTAATTGAATTGAATACTACAGAAATCAAAGTTTTAAATGGCGATAAATCGGATTTAGATTTAGGTGCTAAATACCTAAATCCAACACACGAATTTAGTTACGATATCGACTTATTTGGCAATGGTTCTTTTTTCCAATACCTCAACCGAGCTTCTACGGTTTCTGGAAAAGATAAATTAGCCGAAATAATAACTGCTAATATGATAGACAACATAAAACTAAAACAAGAAAGTCTTAAAGAATTGGCAAACAAACCAAAATGGCGACAAAATTTTAGTGCTACCGCAAGTTTGGTTAATGTAGAAACTAAAGCAAGTGCTATTGTGCATTGGTTAAATAATCATTCTGCATTTTTACCTAAATTTATGGCATTTTTACCAATGTTATTTTTTGTAATTTCCATTGTTTTATTTGGCTTAAATTATTTTGAATATATTGGTTTTAACTACATTATTATTTGGTTTTTTGTTGGTTTAGGAATAACTGGTATCTATCTTAAAAAAATCAATTCTGTTTATGTAAATGCAAATCAAGCTAAAGATACTTTTAAGCAATATCACCAATTATTATTACAGATTGAAAGTGAAAATTTTACGTCAGAAATACTAAAAACCAAACAGCAACAAATTAAATCGGAAAGTAAAAAAGCCTCTAGTATTTTTAGCGATTTCTCAAAAACTTTAGACGCGTTTGACCAGCGTAACAATATTTTATTCGGAATTTTTGGAAATGGTTTTACTCTTTGGGATTTAAAACAAACCTATAAAATTGAACAATGGATTAAAAATTACCACCATCAAGTAGAAAATTGGTTTGAGGTCATTGCTTTTTTTGATGCTCAAAATTCTTTGGCTAATTATGTTTTTAATCATCCTAAACACACTTTTCCTATTTTATCGGATGCTAATTTTACGATTAAAGCTAAACAACTCGGACATCCATTATTAAATAAAACCAAAAGAGTGGATAATGATTTTACCATCAACAATCAAGAATTTTTTATTATTACTGGTGCTAATATGGCTGGGAAAAGTACCTTTTTACGTACTGTTTCTTTAAGTATTGTTATGGCAAATCTTGGTTTACCTGTTTGTGCCACACAGTTTTTGTATCAACCAATTCATTTAATTACAAGTATGCGCACTAGTGATTCTTTAACAGATGATGAATCGTATTTCTTTTCGGAATTAAAACGACTTAAATTCATTATTGATGAAATTAACCCAGAAACTGCAACAAAAAAATACTTTATTATTTTAGACGAAATTCTAAAAGGAACAAATAGTAAAGATAAAGCCATAGGTTCTAGAAAATTTGTTGAAAAATTGGTTAAATCTAACTCTACAGGAATTATTGCTACACACGATTTAAGTCTTTGCGAAATTACTAACGTACTACCTCAAGTAAAAAATTACTATTTTGATGCCGAAATCATTAATGACGAACTCCATTTTGACTATACTTTTAAAACTGGTATTTGTAAAAATATGAATGCTTCGTTTTTATTAAAAAAAATGGAGATAATTTAAACTGTCTTGTCCTAAAATAGATTTACACCAAAGTACACCTCGCACACCACCAAGTGTATGACTCTCGTACTTGACGGTTCATTAAACAAAGGTATTATATTCATTTTAAGCACTTTATTTTTTCAATATACAAAATTATACATCCAAAAAAACATCCAAATTTGAGCTTCTATAAACTGAAATAATGTATATTTGGTTAGCGTTTGTG